>JBJMLT010000226.1:0-2623 GCA_045805165.1 Flavisolibacter sp. | reverse complement strand
TATTAGTTTCGAGAAGGATACTTAGTCCCTGCAGCATCAATAAAAATTCATTGATTAGAATGCCAAAAGAAAAAACAATAAAAGGGTATGTAATCACCTTGTTATGACTTGTAAAATAACCACTCTGTATAAACGTAGCCAGAAGATAAAAAGTTAAAAACCCCAAGAAAACCAAATGTAAAAAGCCAATAATCACTGGCCTATCCCCATAAACCGCATTGCCCAATTTTGGAAAGATAGTACCTACATTCAGCAACATCTTTAAACTAAATGAAAAAACAGAAAGGCGCCATAAGGTTTCTGCAATAAAAGATGAAAACAATTTGCTTTGATTAATCTGCCTCAAATAACTGAAGAAAAAAGCAAGGCTTATAAGTACACAAATACATCCAATAGCAGCAAATACATAAAGGAATGTGTTGTTGTGCCAAAGTAATGAAAGCGCCAATGAAGGTACAATTGAAAAACATAGAAAAACAGAAAATAGAATTGCGTTTCTGTTTAATGAAGCATTTTTTTTCAATACAGAAGCAAAGAATAAAGCAAAAACAGAAAGTGTAAAAAAACCGTTGTATTGAAAATGGAGAAAGGTGTAAATAGAATCTCTATACAATAAAGAATTGTGTGATCTTGCCATTAAAATATAAGCCAGTCCTAAAGTGCCAAGAAATGAAATAATAAGACTTGACACAGCTGCAATACTTAAAAGCTTTACTGTACGGTGATTCAAAGAATTTATAACATCTTTAATAAAAACAGGAGCGAATACAAGCGTTGCTATAATATACAGGGTTGAAAAAATTATGGAGACAGCATTATATCCATAAAATGGAAATGAAAGCGCCATACCTAAAGAGCTAACTTCAATTACAATTAAAATCCATTGATAAATTTTTTTTTGAGATGAAGCTTCAGGCAACAAATCATAGATCAATAATGTTATTAATGAAAGTCCGGCCCATCCTGCAAAAGCAAAATGGGAATGGGCGCTTAAAACATCTCTATAGTTAATGAAAGGGAGAGGAAATAATATTTTACTTCGTAATGCTAACCCGAAAAAAGCAACTATACATAAATTAAACAGGCATAAACTAATCCATAAGCTTTTTCTATTGACCATTTTGGGGTTTTTGAGAAGGAGGTATAAAACAACAATCTTAAATCATCATTAGCATATAATATTATGTTTTTCATTAATAGCAAATATACCCTTCAGAACTTCTGCCTTGCCTCGTAAATCTACTATACCAATAAGTAATTGATATAACGCGAAATGTGGAAAATACGAAAATATTCAAGTAAAATCCCTTGGAAAGACTTGCATTTCCGAAACTCAGCTATTATGTTTGCACCGCGAAGTAGGGAGTTATACTTATGAAAAATGAATAATGCACTTAACCTACTTACTAAAAAGAAGCCTAAAAATCCGTATGATGAAAAACCTAACATTAACGACCTTATTAATTTTCCTTTTAAAGGCTTCATTTGCCTCCACTATTACTGCTACAGTAAATAATGGTATTTGGACAAATAGCAGTACATGGAATTTAAACCGAGTTCCTGCAAATGGAGATACCATTACTATACCTGCATCTAAAACAATAATTATTAACAGCATAGTAGCTCTTAATAATGTTGTTATTAGAGTTAATGGGACCTTACTTTTTCAAAATTCATTGAGTTCATTACTACTGAATACTTCAAGTAGCATTATTGTAAACTCAGGAGGTAAAGTTCAAGGTATGCTTCCTGGCCAACAGTTTATAACTATAGGATTTAATGCTGTTTTCAATGGTTCTACCGTTGCAGGTCCTCAAATGGCAAATTCAACCACAGGTAATGGATTTACTCCGTTTGTTCCTTTACCGGTAAAATTTGTCAGTTTTACTCTCTCTCATAAAGATCATAACATTATAATTCAATGGTCAACATCTGAGGAGTCTAATTCATATAAATATATAATTGAACGCAGTGATGATGGTAATAATTGGAAAGAAACAGGCTCAGTAGATGCCAAAGGGTTTTCTAATGATTTAACTAATTACAACTATATTGATAACAGCTCCTTAATCTCTACGACCTATTATAGAGTTAAAGAAGTTGATAAGGATGGACAATTTAGCTATACTCAAATACAGTGCATTAAACCTGGATCTAGCAAACAGGTTGAGATATCTGTTTCCTCAATTGGGCATGGGAAAGTATTAGTTCAATTCTCAGGTGAATTATCAGGGAATGTTATTATTCAATATGTATCTATGAGCGGACAGTTAATTTACAGGCAAGTTCTTTCAAATCCAACAGGGCAACAAATATTAAATATCAATGCTTCTTTACACGGTACCTATATCATAGCCATAAGCAATCAACAAAATATTAATATAGCCAGACAGGTTATTTTATAAATAGCGTTTTTAGGTATTAACACCATTGAGATGCTAAACATGCTACTATTGTTTTAGAAAGGCAACAATCTTGTCTCTTTCGGTGTCAGTGATGAGAGCCCGGCTTTGCATGTGTAAGCCTACAGTTTCCCATTGCTCCTGCGAAAAAGTATTTGGAGGAGGAGTATTATGGCAACGCTGACAATTTTCTGCCCATAACTGTGCTCCTGATTTTGCGC
>JBJMLT010000225.1:0-4282 GCA_045805165.1 Flavisolibacter sp. | reverse complement strand
TATATACCTTCACTGTTTCTATCCATCCATTCTGTGATCTCAGCCAGGATCTCCATTTCATCTTTGTCAGGCATGCCACTGGCAGGCAAAGGAATATTCAACATTAAATTCCCGTTGCGACTTACAATATCAACAAGAAGGTCAATTACTGTTTTAGCAGATTTATATTTTCCAATTCTTTCCCTGTTGTAATGCCAGTCACCAATACAGGTATCTGTTTGCCAGGCCAGAGCCCATATGGATTCTACCACTCCTCTTTCTACATCAAAGACACAAATGGCGTTTCCTTTTGCAGCATCTTCATAGCGTTTGCTTGTATAAACGGCCTGGGTAATACCAGAATGTCTGGCAGCATTGTTATTATATAAATGAGCGAGTAAGTTCAATCCATAATCCTCAAAAGGCACATGGCCATCACAGTATAAAAGATCGGGCTCGTATTGATCAACAAGGTCCTTTATCCTCTGGAACCAATGTCTTTTCCAGCTTTCAGGAATACCATTCTCATTCCAGTCAAGGTTTTTATGCACTTCTTCGCACGTTCCATAATATTCAAAGTTTTTTGGATCTGCACCATCATAAGGAACGCCAGCCATGGGTCCATCTGCATCGCTTCCTTTACTTGTAGAATACCATTTATATGTGATCCATAAATGGTCGCTGATGCCAAATTTCAATCCATGTTTCTGTGCGGCTTTTTTAAACAGGCCAACAATATCTTTTCCAGGTCCCATCTTAACTGCATTCCATCTGTTGTATTTTGAATTCCACAAATCGAAATTATCATGGTGCACTCCCATCGTCATGAAATATCTTGCACCAGCTTTTTTATAAAGACCGAGAAGATGATCGGGATCAAATTTCTCTGCCTTCCATGCAGGAATAGTATCCTTGAATCCGAACTTGGAAGGGTGTCCATAGGTTTTTAAATGATAATTATTCTGGTGTGATCCCTGCATATACATATTTCTTGCATACCAGTCGCCTGCTTCAACTGCTGATTGCGGACCCCAATGCGCCCATATTCCAAACTTCGCATTGCGAAACCATTCAGGTATTTGATAGTTTTTTAAGGATGCTCTGGTGGCCTGAAATGGTCCCACATCAATCGGAGGCAATCCAATACTATTCTTTTGCTCTTTAACAGCAAGACTATTTAATTGCATAGCAGGCAGCCCCACCGCAAGACTTTTTAGAATGTTTCTTCGTGATATCAATTTGAAATGTTTTAATTGTGAATCTGTCTATCCGCCTGGCAGATCAATCGTCAATTTCCATCATTCAATCAAGTACTGTGGACTGTTGACTGTGGACTGTCTCCCACAAATTGTAAATCGTAATTTGTAAATTGTAAATTCTAAGTTACAACATTATGCAATTAATGCATCTTCACATCGCACGAGCCAATTCCGAAACGGTAAAAATTGAATTGCACATTAGGATGGTCAGCTAGCAATGACATAGGGACAGAAGTATCTATAATATGTTTCGATATCATAAATGTGGTTAGACGCTGGCCAAATGGATTATCATGCATTCCTGCATGCCAGATGGATACCTTTTCTGCCTTCCATGTTTCTTCCGGACCAACGGTAATAGCCTGTGTAGGAACCAATGTTATATTTCCTCCGCCGGATGTTCTTGCATTCTGTGCAATGGTAATTGGATGAAGATCAACAACACGTGTTGCTAATTTTCGATATACTTCAGGAGGTGGTGGATCATTTTTATAATTTCCTTCGCGCCTCGGCGGATCATTAAATGCCCAGTGTTTTATATCTCCCTGCCCGCCCTGCATAATAACGCACCGAACACCTTCCCAGCTTTTTCGGTACGCAGATGTATCCGCTTTTGGAAAATGAAGATTGGTATCTGGCATCACCAGATCTTTTCTTATCCGGTTAAAGCAAAGTTCACGATCCGCTTTTTCAAAAGAAAGAGGATGTTCAGCGGGTACTTCTTTACCATTCATCACCCATTCATCCATCCCCCAGAAATGTGCTGACTTTAAAGATATGCCCAATTCATTTACTATTCGGGCTACTAAGGGCAACTGCTCCGTCGGACCAATTGGTCCGCATATGCCTGCCGGCTGGCTGTCTGTTGATTGTTTCCATGCAGTTATATATTCAAGTGCCTCCGCACAATAAAAATCCTCTAGTGTGTCATAAATAACTACTTTAAATCCTTTACGGGATAATTGCTGAAGATCTTCAATTGTCAATTGAGCTGCGTCATTAATTATTTCACTATCCACTGTTGTATAATCCCACCAGTCTGGAGCAATTGAGCTTATTTTACGTGGCATGAATAGGTTTTATTTGTAGTTCAAAAATCTGAATTCAATTCTTTCTCATATCCTTCATTTATCTTGTAATCTTCTGACAGTTCTTTTAGAGGATCATCATCCGGTCCACAATAACCTACATGCAAATGTCTTCTCCATCCTTCCGCATGCATAAATGACCCCGATAGGTTGCCCACAGTTAATGAAATATTCTCCATGGATTGCAGATAGGAATTCAATTTCTGGCTAACATCCAGCCATGATTGTTGACTTTCATGTGCTTTCAATGCTTCCATTTTTACATTTTGCACAGAAGTAGTATTTACAAAAGCTCCAGGAATGATCTTTTTCCTAAGTTGGTCATTCAATGTATGGGGCAATGCATGATAAATAGTACAATCAAAGTTGCCTGCTTCTGTTTCAGGAATGGTTTTGAAATTTGTCATTCCCTTCGCAAAGGCTGCTGTTACAACTATCCGGCAGGTTATCATATGGTCTTCCATATAATCTGCAGGAGAATGTGTTAAAACAATAGTTGGTCTTATATGTCTGATTATTGCGGAGATCCTTCTAATGTTTTCAACATTGTAAATAATTTCCAGGTCATTGCAAATCGGTGGATGAAAATAAGCTCCTAAAACAGACGCAGATTTTTTAGCTTCTTCAAGTCGAATACTACTGATAGCTTGTGCATCATGCATTACACTTCCTAAATTTCCTCTGGAAAGATTCATGTAATGGATCTCATAACCGGCCTTCTTCAATAAAAGCAGGGTGCCAGCCATCATAAATTCTATATCATCAGGATGAGCAGCTATAGCAATGGCTGTTTTCATTAACGGATTGCTATTTTTTAGAATTTTCTTTTGCTCTTTTCACCAATTCTTCAATTGGCATATTTATTTGCCTGCCTGCTGGCTTTCCATTGCGATAGGTTATTACTTTTAAATGCAGCGCATCCGGCGGGACAACTAATGTTTTCTGATATTCGGGATAAAACTCATCTGGATTCGTTTCATCAAAAGAATAATAAATATGCAGGTCAGGAATTTCTTTATCCAATGAAACATTTAATTGGCCCTTGTCATCTAGGGTCGCTTTAAAGATTGGATCATACATGCTTCTGGCATATTTGATCTTGGCAACATCCATTCTTTCAAACTGATGTTCTACTCTGCTTACAAAAGAATTCCAGTCTTTTTTATTTTGAGGTGACCAAACAGATTCTGCTACTGCCATTGAGCGTGGCCAAAGTAAATATTGGGCTGCTCTCATATTCGTTGTATGCTCCGTCCATAAATTAGCTTCACCTCCTAAAATAAATTTAGGATCAACGCCGGTAGGTACAGGATTAAATTTATAGGACTGATTCAATCTCAACGAAGTAAATTCAGGTGGCTCAACATAAGGATCGCCCTGCATCAGATCCACATAGGTATAGTCAAGTGGAGACATTACAACCTGGTGACCCATTTTTGCAGCTTCTATTCCTCCCTGCATGCCTCTCCAGCTCATAACGGCAGCGCTCGGAGCCAATCCTCCTTCTAATATCTCATCCCAGCCAATGAGTTTTTTATTTTTGGACTGTATAATTTTTTCTACACGCTTTATAAAATAACTCTGTACTTCCTCCATGTTCTTTAATCCTTCTTTTTGCGATAATGCTTTAACAGCATCACTCTTTTCCCAGAAATTCTTTGCTGCTTCATCTCCACCTATATGGATATAAGGAAAAGGAAAAAGCTGCGCTACTTCTGTAAATACTTTATCAAGAAAATCATACACTTTTTCATTAGCGGGACAAAGTGTATTATCGATCATGGAAACATTCCCGTTTGCACTCCATTGCTGAAATTCTTCACCCACATTTACCTGGTAAGTTCCGGGCGTGCATGACAATTCAGGATAAGAAGCGACTGCAGCCATACTGTGTGCGGGAATATCAATTTCAGGAAGTATGGATACATAACGGTCCTTAGCATATTGAACCAATTC
>JBJMLT010000224.1:0-9039 GCA_045805165.1 Flavisolibacter sp. | reverse complement strand
GGCATATTTTTTGTGTTTTCTCTTATTCCTGTAAACCAATTTTCTATGAACTGGATCGATATATTGCTGGTTTTAGTAGTAGCATTTGCAATGTGGCAAGGCTGGCATAAAGGATTCATTAATGGCTCTATTAATTTAACGATTTGGTTAGGCAGCTTGTCTGCAGGTTTTTTGAGCTATAAATATGTGGGAGACGTTATCATTCGGTCGTTTCCTTCTTTAGGTGTTTGGGTTTATCCGGTTTCTTTTATTTTGATCACTATTATTGTCAGGACGGTATTATCCCTCTTATTTAATAATATTCTTAAGGATACGTCTGATAAAATGCAAAGACATGAAGTGAACCATGTATTAGGACTAATACCGGGTTTTATTAATGGAATTGTTTATGCTACTATATTAGTAGCTTTTTTCTTATCTGCACCACTTGTTCAAAGTGTTTCAGTTACGACAAAAGATAGTAAGATAGCTGATAACTTATCTGGAAATATTGAATGGCTTGATAATAAGCTATCTCCGATATTTGAAAATGCAGTTAACAAAACATTTGTAAAATATACGGTAGAGCCAGCTTCAAATGAAACCGTACATCTGCATTTTACAGTTTCAAATTCTACAGAAAGAAAAGATCTTGAATCAAAAATGTTAGACCTGGTAAATGAAGAGAGAAGTAAAAGAGGCTTATCCTTTTTAAAAGCAGATGAAAGTATGACAGAAGTTGGCAAATTGCATGCAATTGATATGTTTCAAAGAGGCTATTTTTCTCATTATACTCCTGAACATGTAGATCCATTTCAAAGAATGAAATCAAATGGAATTCATTTCTTATCAGCAGGTGAAAATCTTGCGTTAGGGCAAAACCTTTTAATCTGCCACGAAGGGTTAATGAATTCTCCAGGACATAGAGCAAATATTTTAAATCCTTCTTTTCACAGGGTTGGTATCGCTATATTGGATGGCGGCCCCTATGGTTTAATGATAACACAGGAATTCAGGAATTGATCCGGTTAGTTGACAGATTGACTGGAAGGATCACATATATCATCACAGACGAGATGGTTCAATTATTGTTTACAATTAATGCGTGAAAAAACTTTCTACACTTTTTATCATTATTGGAATAATAGTAATAGCTGGATATGTATACCTAAGATATATATTGGAATCAGGTGGAGGATTTCAAAAAGCAGAAGCTAATGATAATGTAAAAACTAAAAGATCGGAAACAGTATTGGATTTAAGACCAAAATTTATATCCAGGCTTCAGCAGCTGGTAAAGCAAGCTTCAAATGGCTTATATGATCTTTCGATTGAATCAGTAGACCCGGATATTTTACAATCCACTGTAGAATTGAAAAACATTACTCTAACAGCTGATTCAACAGTACTTAAGTCGCAAAACAATAAAAAGGAAGCACCAGATGATATATTCAGGATAAAGCTTGACTCCCTAAAAATTACTGGAATTAACATAAATGATTTTATTAAAAAGGATCAAATTGATATTAAGACAATTAATTTAAAAGGTCCCCTTGTAGAGATTTTTCATGACCCTAAATCATATAATAAGAATAAGAATGTTCCATCTGCCGGTATTCTGGACAGACTTCAGAATACAGTTAAGCACCTTTTCATAGAAAAAGCGGTAATAACGAATGCACATCTCATAGATCATAATCTACGAAAAAAAACAAATACTGTTATTGAAGGAATGCTATTAGATCTTTCAGATATTTTGATAGACTCTTCGAGTAAAGGTAAAAGAGGTATATTTTATTCCAGGTCAGGTAAAATCACTGTAAAAAATTATAAAATAACAACTGGCGATAAACTTTACAATTTTAAAATTGGTAATGTAACATTTGCTTCCCCTGAAAATGTAATGCGGGCAAGCGATGTGAAGTTTGAACCTAAGTATAGCAGATCTGAATTTCAAAGTAAGTTTCCCTATGCAAAAGAACAATATTCTGTAGCTGTTCCTTCTATAATTATGCATGGAATAGACTGGTGGAACATCGTAAATTCTGAAAGCATAATCTCAAACAGAGTGGAGATAAATGGTGGAAAAGTGGACATTTATCTCGATCTCACGAAACATTCTTTACATGTTAAAAGAAATGGATACCCCGATCAGTTACTTTTGGAGCTTCCATTTCCTGTCCATATTCCCATTGTTAAGATCAATAATTTAAATGTTTCTTATAGCGAGTACCACCCATCATCAGGTAAGGCAGGAATATTATACTTTGATCACATCAATGCCACTGTGTCCAATGTAACTAATATTCCAGCTGAAATAAAAAAGAATGGAAAATCTAAGATCACGGCTGAATCAGTATTTATGCATTCGATACCTATGAAAGCAGACGTTCAATTCGACCTTTTAAGTGCCAGATCAGGTGCTTTTACAAGCCAGATAAAAATGGGTGGCTTTGATGGCACAATGATGAACTCTCTTTCAGAATCTATGGGAATGTTTACCGTAAAAAGGGGCAATGTGCGTTCTGCAGCTGCTCTAATAAAAGGCGACAATACTGCAGGAACCGGACAAATATCATTTGAATATAATTCACTACACATAACTCCTATAAAAAAGGATGATGACAGAAAATCAACAATGAAAAAGAAAAGTATTATAAGTTTTGTGGCTAATAAATTTATTATAAAGGATAATAATCCTTCAAAAGGTGAAGAAAAGGCAAGAACTGGAGATTCTTATTTTAAAAGAGGTCCTGATAATAGCTTTTTTAACGTAATCTGGAAAACAGCTCTTGTTGGTATATTGAAGATCATTGGAATACCTGAAAAATTTGCACATTAATGAGTTTCTAAAGCCCGATGCAATTATTTTTGAATTAGTTTATGCAAAAAGCTTTAATTACAGGGGCCAGAGGATTTGTTGCACACTATCTAATAAAAGAATTACTCTACCATAATTATTTTGTAATTGGTACAGGGAAGGACAGTACACCATTTGGAATTAATCAGGCAAATTTCATATATGAAAAAATGGACTTTACCAATAAAGAAGAAGTTTCTGAAATAATTAATAAATATAAGCCTGATATAATAATTCATTGCGGGGCTATTTCAAAGCCTGATGAATGTGAGCTGCATAAAGAGAATGCATTTTTAGTAAATGTTACCGGCACAATTAATCTATTACAGCAAGCTGCCAAATGGCAATCATTTTTTATTTTTCTTTCCACCGATTTTGTCTTTGATGGGAAAAAAGGGATGTACAAAGAAGATGATGAAAGATCATCTGTTAATTATTATGGTGAGACTAAAATACTGGCAGAAGATGAAGTTTGTAAATATCGCTATAAATGGACTATTGTAAGGACTGTCCTAGTGTATGGCAAATCTTTAAATTCAAGACAGAATATTGTTACTATGGTTGCTTCTGCTTTAAGAAAAGGAGAAAAGCTGAATATTTTTAATGACCAGATCAGAACGCCCACATTTGTAAAGGATATTGCGAAGGGTATTACAACAATTGTGATTAAAGGAGTTACAGGTATTTATCACATTTCCGGCAAAGACATTTTAACCCCTTATGAAATAGCAATATCGGTTGCAGATTATTTACATTTAGATAGGAGTTTGATAAATCCGGTAACAGAATTTTCATTTAGCCAGCCGGCTAAGAGACCATTAAAAACCGGATTCAATATAAATAAAGCATCAGATCAATTAAATTATCAGCCTGTTTCATTTGAAGAAGGATTGTTTCAGACATTAGAAATGCCTTAACTCATCATAAGAACATTTACACTTCGCTGTAGGATATTAAAGGCTATTTCTGCTGTAAGGTTTTCTTTATCCAATGTGGGATTAACTTCAGTAATTTCAAAACAGCATATCTTTCTGTTCTGCATGAATTTACTAATAAGGTCTTCTGCTTCTCTTTCTTTCAAGCCATAATTTACAGGTGTGCCTGTACCTTTACTTATTGAGGAATCCAGGCTATCCACATCAAAAGATATATAAATATCCGTGCAGTCACTCAGGTATCTTATAACAGCCCTTACAATATTTTCAGGGCCCTTACTTCTAACCTCTTTTGTAGTGATCACTTTCATTCCGTACTTATCTATGAGGTGCTTTTCTTCTTTTTCATAATCCCTCAGCGATATATATACAATATCTTCAGGTAGGACTTTAGGAGCGATCTTACCGATATTCTTCAGGTAATTCCAGTATTTAACGGTTTCCGCATCTAATTCATGAACTGCACTTTCAGCATTATCCTCGTTGATAGTAATAGACAAAGGCATGCCATGCATATTTCCTGAAGGGGTGGTATAAGGGGTATGAAGGTCGGCATGGGCATCGATCCATATAACACCTAGTTTGCTTTTCGGTCTGGCCATTTTAATGCCTGCAATGGTTGCGCCGGATGTAGTGTGATCACCACTTAAAACAACTGGAAAGAAATTATTTTTTATACAATCTGAAATGGCTTTGGAAAGTTTGTCATAAATGGCAGCAACGCCTTTTATTCTCTTCGCATATGGAGATTCAATAGGCTCAAATAGCAATTTGTTTTCTACAGGGATCTTTTCGGAAGGAAAATGAATAAAAAAGTTACTCATAAAATCCAGAGCTGCAATTTTTATCGCGTCTATACCCAGGCTTGCTCCTCTTGTACCTGCACCTATTTCTGAAGGAACTTCAATAAGTTTAATATTCTTCATACGTATCCGTTAACAAGCAATGATTATATCAGGCAATCCCCTAAATTAATCAAGGGCATGCTGCATTCAAAATCAAATAGTATATATACTATTAAATGTGGGCGTTATTCATGTGCAGCCAAAATGGGAATGGCGCTTTCGTAAACCAGCTTTTTTGTATTGGTTGTTTTGAACATGCTTCCAAAGAAAGAATGGTGGCGGGGTATAGTAACCAGCATATCAATGTTTTTATCCAAAACAAATTGTTGTACTGTATCGTGAAGGTCAAAAGTTCCTATAAAATAAAATTCAGGATTGAAATCATTGAACATTTCCAGCATTCTGCTTCTTTCATCGAGGAATTCCTGTGTAAGTGAAACATAATGTTCACTATTCACATTCAATATATGAAATGAAGGATGGAAAAGATTCAAAACATTTTTTATAGGTACAACAGGAATGCTGTTCTCTACATCTTTAAAATCTGATAATAAAGCAGCATTTTTTATCTGGTTATATTGAGCGGTAGGCGGGATTACTAAAACCGGACAAACATTCTTTTCTACCATTTTTAAGGTGTTGCTGCCCAGGAATACCTTTTCAAGCCTGGATTTTCCGGTAATGCCCATTACAATTAATTCAGCGCCGGAATGGCGTGCCATTCTGCTTAAAGATTCAATTAGATCACTGCCCACTTCAATTCGGCATTCTATTTTAACTACACCTGAATTTTGAAGTTCTTCTTTCAGTTTATCAATTAAAGTATTGGCTTCTTCTGCTTCAGATTCCTTTTCGTACAAATGATACAGTATTAGGTGGGTATCATAATGTCCGGTTAGCATTTGAGAGGCATATTTAGCAGCATTGTTGGCTACCCCAGAAAAGTCAGTTGGAACGATGATAGTCATATTTTGATCTTAAAATTCCCGGACGAATGTAATAAAAAATAAAGCGTGCAGGTAATAAATGAAAATGCCTTCTGTGTAAAATTCGTGTATAAACTAAACAACCTGTATCGTTAAAATAGAATAGATTCTCTATCATTCCGTTATATTTGCCCGTCACAAAATTGAAGAAGAGTGCGACTAAAATCTTTGGAAATCAAGGGTTTCAAAAGCTTTGCTGATAAAACCCATGTTAACTTTGATGAGAACATCACCGGCATTGTTGGCCCTAACGGATGCGGTAAAAGCAATATCGTGGATAGCATTCGATGGGTAATTGGAGAACAAAAGATTTCCCATCTTCGTTCAGAAAACCTTGAAAGCCTTGTATTTAACGGTTCCAAAACCAGAAGTGCCAGTGGCCTGGCCGAGGTAAGCCTTACATTTGAGAATACAAGGAACCTTCTCCCTACTGAATTTAATACTGTAACTATTACCCGTAAATTTTATAAAAACGGAGATAGTGAATATCGGCTTAATGATGTTCAATGCCGTTTAAAGGACATCCAGAATCTCTTTATGGATACCGGTGTTTCTACCGATAGCTATGCTATAATTGAGCTTGGAATGGTGGATGACCTTATAAAAGATAAGGATAACAGCCGGCGAAGAATGCTGGAGCAGGCTGCGGGCATAAGCATTTACAAAACGAGAAAAAAGGAAGCTAAACAAAAGCTGGATGCAACAGAACAGGACCTTGCCCGTATAGAGGATCTTTTGTTCGAGATCAATAATCAATTGAAATCTCTCGAGAATCAGGCAAAAAAGGCGCAGAAATATTTTGAGATAAAAAAAGAATACAGGGAAGTTAGCATTGAGTTGGCAAAAGCTGCCCTGGAAGGCTTTAATATAACTTTCCGGGATCTTAATCAACAACACGAAACAGAAACAGATAAGAGAGTGGCATTGGAAGCTGAATTGGCAGGTGAAGAAGCAGCTCTTGAACAGGAAAGGGTTGATTTTATTGAAAGGGAAAAGGAATTGCATTCTATGCAGCAAGGCTTTAATGATCTTGTACAAAGTGTAAGATCAATGGAAAATGAGAAAAGCCTTGCCATTCAAAGCCTGGAATATTTAAAGGAAAGAAAATCTAACCTTACTGAATTTCTGAACAAAGCTGAAGGGCAGATCACCGGAATAGATGAAAGTATAACATTTACAAAGCAGCAAATTGCAGAAGAAGGCCAGACCCTGGAAGGACTGACAGCTCAACTGGAGCAATTAAGGACACAAGTTGATGAAAAGAGAAATGTATTGGATCAGCATAGAAATACACTGAATAATCTTCGCACGACTCATCAACAAATACAAAGAAGCCAGTTCGACGCAGAAAAGAAAGTAGCAGTAGCAGATACTTCCATACAAAATATTCAGCGCACTATATTTCATCTTGAAGAAGAAAAAGCTTCCAGAAAAGATCAGATACATCAGCTGGGATCTGAAAAGGAATCTAAACAAAAAGAAGTTGAAGCCAGGCAGACTGACCTTAAACAGCTTCAGGCACATCATGATTATACCAAAGAGCAGATATTGCAGACACAGGCTATTCTTGAAGGATTACGGTCTGAACTGGCAGAAGAGAACAGAATACTGGATTCCAGGAAAAATGAGCACGACCTTTTAAAAAGCCTGATCGACTCAATGGAAGGATATCCGGAAAGCATAAAATTCCTTCATAACAATGGCAACTGGAATCATCATGCTCCTATTTTAACTGACATAATTTATGTGAAGGAAGAATACAGGGCAGCTTTAGAAAATGTTCTTGAACCCTATCTGAACTATTATGTAGTTAATGATCTTGCTGAAGGTCTTCAGGCTGTTCATTTACTCGATGATAACAAAAAGGGAAAAGCCAATTTCTTTTTACTGGATAAAGTAAATGATGCCATTTTACTGTCACCTGATTATAAGCCTGAAAGTACAATTCCTGCTCTGGAAGTAATAGAGGTGGATGAACAATATAGGAAGCTTGCAGAGCAATTGCTCGGAAATGTATTTATTGCTGACACGGAAGAAGCGCTTCAAAACAGTAATGGATATGTTATACTTGAAAAGCACGGTAAATATGTAAAAGGAAGCTTTACACTGACCGGTGGAAGCGTAGGACTTTTTGAAGGAAAGAAGATAGGACGTGTTAAAAATCTTGAAAAATTAAAGCAGGATATAAAAGATCAGCAAGCGAAAGTTGATGAGCTATCCCTGCAGATACAAAGCAGGCACAATGAAGTCATAGCATATAATTCCGAACTTAAGGAAAATGCTATCAGGCAAACTGAACAGGAAATTCAGCAACTGAACAATCAATTGTTTGGTTTGCAGAATAAGATTGAAAATTTGAATCACATGGAAGGGCAGGCCCAGAATAGATTGGAAGACCTTCAATCACAATTGGAAGACACTCACGCATCTATAGAAACTGTACGCAATGAACTTCATGAATTAAATGAAAATCTGTTGCGATACACAAATGAATTAAAAGAAGCCGAAGCAGGTTACCATACAATTGAATTGGAATACAACGAAATAAATTCGCAGTACAATAACCACAATCTTTTAGTTACAAGGGAGCAAAGCAAGATTAGTGCATTGCAGCAGGAGTTGCAGTTTAAAACCAATCAACTAAATGATCTTCGTAACCAGGTAGAAACAAACACCATTCAATTAAAGGAAACCACAGAAAATATTTCAGCTTCTGAAGAAAAACTGGCCGGTATTGAAGAAAGCCTTCATGAATTGTTAAGAAGAAAAGAAAGAGAGGAGCATGTTTTAAATGAAGCAGATCAATCCTATTACAACTTAAGAAATAAACTGAATGCAAAGGAAAGTGAATTAAGGCATAGGGTAAAAGAAAAAGAACAGGTAGAACATTTGCTAAATGAAATAAAAGATAAGCTGACAGATGTAAAGCTTCAATTGGCAGGAATGAAAGAAAGACTGAATGTAGAATTCAGGATCGTTCTTGAAGACATTCTTGATGAAGAAAGAATTTCAGATGCTCCGGTAGAAGAATTGCAGGAGAAGGCTGACAGAATGAAAAAGCGCCTGGAGAATTTAGGAGAAGTAAATCCTACAGCGATTGAAGCCTTCGAGGAAATGAAAAAAAGGTACGAGTTCATTGTAGAACAGAAAGATGATTTGGTTAATGCAAAGCATAGTCTGTTGCAAACAATTGCTGAAGTGGAAACAACAGCTAACCAGAAATTTCTTGAAACATTTAACCAGGTAAGGGAGAATTTTCAAAAAGTTTTCAAAACCCTGTTTACGGAAGATGATCAATGCGATCTTATATTAGAAAATCCTGAAAATCTTGCAGAAACAGGAATTGATATCATGGCAAAGCCAAAAGGAAAAAGGCCCAGCAGCATTGGTCAGCTAAGCGGAGGAGAAAGAACATTAACCGCAACGGCTTTATT
>JBJMLT010000223.1:0-7805 GCA_045805165.1 Flavisolibacter sp. | reverse complement strand
GATATATAGGATTGCGCAAAGTATAAGGAACTGTCTCCGCCCATTTCTGGAATTTTTCCTCATCTGATTTCTTTCCGGTTATATAGCTTTCATTCACTCCGTTAGCTCTCATGGCTCTCCATTTATAATGATCGCCGTTCAACCAGATCTGGGTAAGGTTTTCGAACTGATGGTCATTTGCAATTTGATCGGGAGGTAAATGACAATGATAATCTATAACAGGCAATGCTTCCGCATAATCACGATAAAGTCTTTTTGATGTTTGGGTATGTAATAAAAAATCCTGATCGAGAAATTTCATATTATAAACTTACGCCTCTTTTCCACGGAATAAAATCCTCCTGTCCGTTTCGTACTGCAGCTATCTCTGTTTTGCCGCTGGCTGCACTAATAATATATTCAAGAATTCTTTCACCAGCCTGCTGAATGGTTTCTGTGCCTTCTATAATAGTACCTGTATTTATATCTATAATATCATGCATTTTGTTGTATATGGTGGAATTGCTGGAAATCTTTATTACTGGAGCGATCGGGTTGCCGGTTGGGGTTCCAAGCCCTGTAGTAAACAAAACAATATTTGCTCCTGACCCTACTTCCGCTGTCGTACTTTCGACATCATTTCCGGGGGTGCAGAGTAGGTTCAATCCCGGTTTTTTTACCGGCTCAGGATAATCCAATACATCTGTTATGGGTGAAGTGCCCCCTTTTTTTGCAGCCCCAGCAGATTTAATGGCATCAGTTATCAATCCATCTTTAATATTACCCGGAGAAGGATTCATATCAAACCCTGAACCTACTTCATTGGCCCTTTCTGCATATGTTTTCATTAAATGAGCAAAGCGCTTTGCTGTTTCTTCATCCACGCAACGATCAGTTAGATCCTGTTCCACTCCGCATAGTTCGGGAAATTCGGAAAGTATTACAGATCCGCCAAGTGCAACTAAAAGATCTGAAGTGTATCCTATAGCTGGATTTGCAGAAATACCGGAAAAGCCATCCGATCCACCGCATTCAAGCCCTACACATAATTTGCTTAAAGGTGCTGGTCTTCTTTCCATTGCATTAGCTTCAATTAAACCTGCGAATGTTTGTTTAATACCAAGAGAAATTATATCTACACCAGTACCTATTTTTTGCTGTTCCAGTACAAAGAGAGGCTTTGAGAAATGCGGATCTCTTTTATTGATTTCTTCCTGGAGCATTTGAACCTGGGCATTTTGACAACCCAAGCTTAATATAGTAGCCCCCGCCGTATTAGAGTGAGTTATATAACCGGCTAATAATCCGCATAATGCTTGTGCATCCTGACGTGTGCCTCCACAGCCACCATCGTGAGTAAGAAATTTTATTCCATCTACGTTTGGAAATAATCTTTGCCTGGCAGCTTCTTTAGTTTCTTTTAGAACATCCACCTTCAGGATTTCCTGAGGAGAAATGCCTTTTTTATATAAATCAATCAACCTGGAAACTTCTATTTTCTTATCTGCATCCCTTCCATACCCCAATTCGTTTACGAGTGCATTTTTTAAAACTTCCAGGTTACGGTTCTCACAGAATACAAGAGGAATTACCAGCCAGTAATTGGCTGTTCCCACTTTTCCATCCGGCCTATAGAAGCCAGAGAAAGTTTTGTTTACAAACTTTGAAATATCGGGCTTGATCCAATTGAGTTTTCTGTCTCTTAGCGTATAAGAATCTGCCGCATGTTTTAAATTAAAAGTAGTTATTACTCCACCCTGTTCAATTGAAGTTTGAGCACGACCGACGAGCACTCCATACATTTTGACCGGATCGCCCGGATTGAGTGTGTATAAGACAAATTTATGTTTTGCAGGAACTCTGGAAGGAAGTCTATATTCCTTTCCTTCATAATTGATGACCTCTCCTTCTTCCAGGTTGGTTAGGGCAACCATTACATTATCATCCGGATGGATTTTTGTAACTCTTTGGGGCATACATAAAGTTACGGAGAAGATTATAGCAACTATCTGCCAGACAAAGACTGTTATAGTGAATCTGTGTTTTACAGGTTGTTGGCTTTCCATGTTAACCTGTCAACTTGTTAACTTTTTAACTGATTTCTCTACAATCCCATATAACCGCCGCCATTATCATCGAAAGAATATCTTCTAAAAACTTTTTTAGTTTCTTTTTCCGGCCTTGACTGCTTTGTATTCCTAATTGAATAAGTCTGGTTGAAAACCTCCTTCTGTGAGCGACTTTCTGGATGAGACCTTTCAGTCTTATTGCTTTTTTTAAGTGTGTTATTCATAAAATTTCCGGTTATAAGAGAATTATTAAATAATTATTAAAAATTCTTAAAAAAGAATTATACTTGCCAACGAAAAGTCCACTGTAGACACAGCGGACGCTAACGATTGCTTGCTATATGAATCTGAGAATCTTTATCCGGTTTTGAAGGGCGCTAACTGATTGCTTAAACTAACGATTGCTTTTCTTATTCTTATTCAGTTCTAATCCATTACAAAAATAGGATTGACTTACCGTCCTTTTTATTCAAATTATTGATAGAATTACAATCTTAAAAAAAGGGATAAATTAATAAAACCCTTGACTGTATTGGGTTTGCATGTAATTATTTACGATCTCCAACAAAAAACTGCATTTCATTTTCTATTAAATAATTTATATTTAAGTAACATACAGCATTCAATTCACTAAATAGTTTTTATGAATCAGGAAAGCAATTCTTCAAGAAGGAAGTTTATTAAAGATGCTTCAGTAGCTACTGCAGGGTTTTTTATTGTTCCCAGGCATGTATTGGGACGAGGATTTATAGCTCCCAGTGACAAGCTGAACATCGCAGGGGTAGGTACTGGTGGAAAGGCAGAAGTAAACCTTCCATATGCTTATAACAATGGATCTGATAATATAGTTGCCTTATGTGATGTTGATGACCGCATGGCTGTTAACGCGAGAAAAAAATGGCCAAATGCCCCTTACTATCGCGACTTCAGGGAAATGCTGGATAAGGAGCATAAAAATATTGATGCAGTAATTGTTACAACTCCTGACCATATGCATGCTGTAATTGCTTTAAGCGCCATGCAGCTTGGCAAGCATGTATATTGTGAAAAGCCATTAACGCATGATATTTATGAAGCAAGGATATTAACAGAAGCGGCTAAAAAGTACAGGGTGGTTACCCAAATGGGAAACCAGGGTAGCAGTGGTGATGATACAAGAATAGTAGAAACATGGATACAGGATGGCGTGATTGGCGATGTGCATACCGTACATGTGTGGACCAACAGACCTGTATGGCCGCAAGGCGTATCAAGGCCCAAAGAAATATTCGACGTCCCAAAAGAATTAGACTGGAACTTATGGCTGGGCACTGCACCTTTCCGCGGTTATAATCCAGGTTATCTTCCTGCCATTTGGAGAGGCTGGGTAGACTTCGGTACGGGCGCTCTTGGCGATATGGGTTGTCATTTTATTGATGTTCCTTACAGGGCACTGAAGCTGGGATATCCTATATCAGTTGAATGCAGCGCAGGTGGTGTGTGGACCGGATTTTTCCAGGAAGCTACGTATGGTGACAGCTATCCTCCATCATCTAAAATACATCTTCAATTCCCGGCAAGAGATAATATGAAACCAGTGGAAATGGTATGGTACGATGGCGGAATAAAACCCAGAAGGCCAGACGAGCTGTTACCTGATGAGCCTATGGGAGAAATTGATGGTGGAATTATATTCGAAGGAACCAAAGGAAAATTAATGGCTGGATTGTTTGGCAGAAATCCCACATTACTTCCAACCAATAAAATGAAAGAGGTTCAATTACCTAAATCTAAATATCCATTTGTAGAAAAGGGTTCAGAAGGTCATCAACAGCAATGGGTAAAGGCATGTAAAAAAGGATATGGAACTTACACCAGCTCTTCTTTTGATATTGCAGGTCCTTTAACTGAAACAGTATTAATGGGTAACCTGGCGGTTCTTAGCTATAATTATAGTGAAGCGGATAAAAATGGTAACCGCCAATATAATGGAAGAAAAAAATTATTGTGGGATGGAAAGAATATGACAATCACAAATTTTGAACCAGCCAACAGATTTGTTAAGAGAGAATACAGAGATGGGTGGAAGTTAGCATAGTGAAAGAAGAAGCTAGCTGCTAGCTTCACGCTACTAGCTAATAGACCTCCTGTTAACTTGTCAACCTGTCAACTGTCAACAGATAACTATCATTTTATAATTGATTCAGGTAACCGGATTATAAAAAGGGCTCCTTCATCGGGTTTGGAATGAGCCAGTATTTCACCTCCGTGATTTTCAACTATTTTTTTGCAAAGGGATAATCCTATGCCGGTACCTGTATATGATTTCCTGTCATTCAATCTTTGGAAGAGGCCGAAGATCTTTTCAGCATATTTTGGATCGAAGCCAATACCATTATCCTGGATACTTATTTCCAAAAAAGTGGAAGTTTGTTTAACGGTAACTTTTATAGCTGGTGTTTCTGTTTCTTTTGAAAATTTTAAAGAGTTACTGAAAAGGTTATAAAAAAGTCTGGTGATCTGATTAGGCATTGCCTTTATAGAAGGCAAAGTGTCTACTAAAAATGTAGCATTCTTTTGATGGATGATAAGCTCCAGATCTGAAAGTACATTTTTCACAACCTCATTCAGATCAACTGCAACTATATTTTCTCTTCGTTTTGATTCGCGTGTGTAATTCAGCAGGTCGTTGATTATATCCGACATCCTGTCAACAGAATTCGATATCTTTTTTAAATATGTTTTACCTGAATCATCCAGCTGATCACAGTTACGGTCTTCCAACAAACTCGCAAAGGTGCTTATCTTCCTAAGTGGCTCCTGCATATCATGACTGGCAGCATAGGCAAATTGTTCCAACTGTTCATTAAAATGCAAAAGCTGCCGGTTCATTTCATTCGTTTTCTTATGATCGGTAATATCAACCAACATATTTACAGCCCCAATCATTTCTCCATCGTTATTATAAAGTGGCTGGGGATGTGGCAGAACATGTCTTCTTTCTCCATCTGGCCTTTCAATAACAATTTCTTCTCCTGTTACAGCTCGTTTTTCTTTAAGGGCAATTGCCATTGGACATTCATCAAGTGGTAAGAGACTTCCGTCCAATTTATAAATACGCCAGGAGCCGCACCATAATTCCTGTCCTGATTTTGGCTCTCTTCCCCATAAGGTTACTGCAGCCTGATTATAAAGCTTTACATATCCATAATTATCACATGTATAAATAGCAGCAGGAAGGCTTTGCAGCAATTGATAATAATGCTGATCATTTGCGCTTAATGATGACAATGGAAAGTTAGATGTACTGCCTTTTTCTAAAAGCATGCTTATTAAGGGTGTATCTAGTTAAACTGGCAGAAACTAAGGTACGAAAGAATATTTATCACGATTTATGAAGCATGTGAACTACAATTCCAGGATTGATTTTTAACATTATTATTCTTTTTTTATCGTAATAAAAAAGCCTCCATTTCCGGAGGCTTTTTTATGATTTGTTTGTAGTTAATCAGAATGAGTAACGAACACCAAGCTGAGCATTCCATCTTGAAGTAAAATCACTAACAAAATAGGGTCTGTAAATGCCATTAATATTACTAAACTTAGTTAAGTCGAAATTGAATGTTGGTTTAGTAGTATTAGAAGCAACTGTGAACAGGTTTATACTTTGGTTGGATAAGCTGTAGCTTTTACCCCAATCTTTATTTAAAAGTCCACCTACGTTTAATACATCAAACGTTATCTGGAGCTTATGTCCTTTCATTACCAGAATATCTTCTGCAATCCTGGCATCGAAATGACTTTCAAATGGCAATCTGTCTCCATTTCTTTGGGTATTCATACCTACATGATCTTTTAAATATCTATTGCTATAAACAAATATTTGAAAATCGGCCCATTGTTGTGCGGGTGATACACTTATAGTAGATCCATTAACGGTTCTGTTGAAAGCTACAAAGTTAGCTTCGGCAAAATTCTTTGGAATATATACCAGCGTATTGCTTGTGGCACCACTCTGATCATCACCGGTAATTGTTTTGTTGTACAAATAAGAAATAGCAGCGCCTGACTGGCCTGTATAAACTAAAGTGTATATTGTTGCAAATCGTTTTGCATATTTTATTTCTTTAGAAATAGTTCCAATGATCCTTGACCCCAGATCATAATTGGAAGTTGTAAGGTCGAGATTATTTAACCCCTTTGTTGCATAAGCAAATCTCCAGTTTGAATATGCTACAGAACTCGTAAGATCATTAAGTGAAGTTGAGTGGCCGAAAGTATATGCGACCATGCCATACCATCCTTTGCTATACGGCTTATTAAGTTGAGCTGTAAGATTATAGGAGAAGCCTTTGTTCGTATTAGTAATATCAATTACATCAGCATATGTTTTAGTAACTCTCTGGGTCCAGAAAGGGCGAACCTCGGTTGAACCTAATCTAACAGAACTATCCGGATAATAAGTAAGATTGAGGTTTTGATAATTGACGTTGTTTAACGTTTTAGTGTAGATCCCCTCAATAGTTCCGATCAACCCCCATACCGGCAGTTTTTGATCGATAGCAAGGTTTGCTCTGAATACCTGAGGATACTTAAAATTATTATCAATAACATTTATTGTAGTTGCAACCGGCGCTACTGAAGATGGTATATAAGCGCCTGCATGAACATCATTTGGATTATAATTAAAATGAATATTATTGCTTGCGGCTGCGGCTGCATTGGCAAAATAGGAGATATTCGTTACACCAGTATTAGAAAATTGATTTGAGATCCATACGAATGGAACACGGCCAGTAAATAATCCTGCCCCGCCTCTTAATTGCGTTGTTGCATTACCGTTAACATCCCAGTTAAACCCTACTCTTGGAGAAATAAGAGAATAATTTTTTGGCATTTGTTCTGTTTTTACATTATACAATGCAAAAGCAGCGGCAGTATCAAAAGCACTGTTGGCTGGCGGTCTATTGAAATAAACAGGTAAATCTATCCTCAATCCATACGTAAGCTTAAATCTATCAGATACAGAGTACACATCCTGTACATAGGCAGCTAATTGTGCAGCTCTTAATTTTGCTTCAGCCTTATCATTTCCACCTTTAGTTGAATAACCTACATTATAAGTAAAAGGAGTTTTATTAGCTTCAAAATCGGATATATTAGTTAAGCCATTGGTATTTCCTCCTCCATAATTATAGTTTCCAAAATAATTTTGCAAAAACAGATTTGTTGTTTTATAAAACTCATTATTAGTTCCGAAAGTAAATGTATGCCTGCCTTTATAAAGAGTAAAGTTGTCTGTAACAGTAAATATATCCTGATTCAATCCATTTACCTGTGAAGAATTTTCAGATCCCAAATTATACGTTAATCCACCATTCACTATTGTTAATGTTGGAAAGAACGGGGTAGATCTTTTATCTCTTATAGCATTATAAGTTAACCTAAGAACATTGGATGAGGTGTTCGAAAAGTTGGTATTTAACTCAAGTACAGTAGAATTGGATTTATTGACAAACTTATAACCACCATTAGAATATACAATTGAATTAGCACTTCGGCTTATGATATCATTACTTCCTTCAACATAATTATGACGGATAGTGAGCTTATTTTTATCATTAATATTCCAGTCTATCCTTCCGAAAAATGAAGTGGAATAATTTTGTTTGTTTATTGCACCATAAGATCCCGGATCAAAACCATAATTTTTTATGAGGAATTGTCTGAGGTCATCAAGTGTTTTTACATCAAAATTTGAACCCGACCCTGCCTGCG
>JBJMLT010000222.1:0-2278 GCA_045805165.1 Flavisolibacter sp. | reverse complement strand
TCTTCAGCCTTCAGACCTCTTTGCTTTAGGTGACTTTCCAGCATATACTGATCACTTGGAAATGCTTTGTGATCGCATAATATTTTCTTTTTGTTATTTTTCGGATTATAAAAGCTGATAAGCATTAAATGAAGATTCACTGTAAGCTGATTCATTACTACAATTTCCTCAGGTAATGCTCCGGTTATGGAAGACAAAGGCTCTACTAACCGGTTGTGATATTCGATCCACGGATGCGAGCCTTTAAAAAATCCTTCTACCCCAAATTCGCTCCATTCTTCTAATACTTCTTTAATATAAGTAAATGCAGTTAACGGCTGCAGACCAAGCGAGTTGCCAAGAAAATAAATGGCTGGTTTATTATTAAATTCTGGTTTTATAAAGAGGGACCTGAATTTATGCAGATTATCATTATTGTCAAGCTTCCGGGCAAATTCTGCAGTATTGTCAATCATATAAACTAAATTATTTAAATAGAACCTGTTCTTCCACCATCTACAGGAATGCTGGTTCCATTAACATAAGCCGCTGCGGGACTTGCCAAGAATGCAGCTACGGCCGCTATTTCACTTGCAGTTCCAAATCTTCTGGCAGGCACTTCACTTACCATTTGCTCTATAATTTTGTTTTCTTCAATTCCTGCCTTTGCCGCATTGTGTTTTATTAAACTTTTTAAACGTCCTGTTTCCGCATATCCCGGCAGTACATTATTAACCGTTATATTAAACATGCCTAATTCATCTGCAAATGTCTTAGCCCATGAGGCTACCGCTGCCCTAATGGTATTTGATACTCCAAGGTATTTTAAAGGGATCTTTACAGATGTGGAAATAATATTTATGATCCTGCCATAACCATCTTTTTTCATTCCTGGAATAACTGCTCGTGTTAATATATGGTTGCAGATAAGATGCTGATTAAAAGCATGTATAAATTCATCTTCTTTAGCATGAACAATAGCTCCGGGTGGTGGGCCACCGGTATTATTGACTAATACGTGAATGTTAGTGGCGGAAACTATTTTCTCAATTACTTTTTTTACTTCGTCCGGCCTGGTAAAGTCTGCAACTTCTGTTGAATGAGTTTGTCTAATCGATGAATCCAGTAATTGAGCGGCAGTTTCCAGGCTTTCTTTATTTCTTGCCAATAAAATGCAGTTGGCTCCCATAATTGCCAGTTCTTCAGCAATTGAAAACCCTATGCCCTGACTGCTTCCGCAAATGATGGCCGTTTTTCCTTCCAGTGAAAGATTCATAAGTTTTCCTTAAATAATGTATCATGCCTCGTCTCCATTTGTCTTGCTATTTCTTTTGCGCCATCATCTTTATCTTTCAAATGCGAAACGATAGAAGAATAGCTTTTTTCATTTCGGTCTTGACTTAGCTTAAAAACATGATCTATTTCTGTAACTTCTATTTCAAATGCAATAATTGCTTTAATTAGCTTTTGTACATATTCATCAGGCAGCTTCTCAAATAAGGACGGTGATTGAATATTGTTTTCATAATGTGCGGTGGTCCTTTGTAATATTTCCAATAAGTACTTTTCTTCTACAAAGTTTAATTTCCCTCTGGCATGCACACTCATATAATTCCAGGTAGACGCAGTTTTTGGCTCTGAATACCAGCTTGCACTTACATATGTATGGGCGCCGGAAAATACGCACAATACATTTGGATTTTTTTCCAATGCTTTGTGATGATCAGTATTTCGCATGATATGCCCCTTAAGAAATAGCTTACCCTCATGTTCATCAATTAAAAAAGGGACCTGGGTGGCAACAGGAATATCAAGATGGCTTCCAATTAAATATCCGAAAGAATGTTCTTTCACGAATTGCAATATCTTATCTGCATCCTTGTCTTTATAATAAGGAAGATTATACATTTAGTACTTTTCAATAATTAATATTAAAATAGAAAAATCATTAAATAGCTTCTACAGTAGTAGCTATCTGCTCTGTTCCTACATGCGCATTTCGCATACTTATGCTCCTGGCAACATTACCTGCAAACATTTCGAATGCTTCCCTGCTGATCTCATCATCATTCATCATAGCCGGAATTCCTGTATCTCCTCCTTCTCTTATACTTTGCACTATAGGTATCTGCCCAAGAAATGGTAGGTCATATTCATCTGCCAGCCTTTTTCCGCCTTCTTTACCAAAAATGTAATACTTATGCCCGGGTAATTCCAATGGAGTAAAGTAACTCATATTTTCTACCAACCCAATTATATGAATTTTTTTTTTCTTCTGAAGATAGTTGTGTATTGATTT
>JBJMLT010000221.1:0-6173 GCA_045805165.1 Flavisolibacter sp. | reverse complement strand
TTAACAATCGAAAAATAATTAAACCAACCATAGAACTTACAGGAGATCTATATCTGGAGAACGATAAAGTATTAAGGCTATATTCTAATGGAACTGAAATAAATGATGTGCGAGGGATGGTGAACCTTTTTGCAGGAATAACTTATAATCCTATACGAAATGGTTTTTTTTCCATTTTAGCCGGACCAAGTCTTATAAATGGGAATACATATTTTGGAGTAAAGCCTTCGATTGGTTTTTATTTTTCCGAAAATAAAAGATGGGCAGGTAAGCTTAGCTACATTAATGTGTTTAACAGGGATAAAGTATTAAAAGCGGATTTTGGGACAATTAGTATTGCTGTTGGAATTAGGGTGTTTTGATGTTTAATACTAATAACTTTTGTACATTTTAATTCAATAAATCAAACAGGATGAAAACAGTTGGATGGGTACTTCTGGTTGCGGGCATTGTTATGCTTTTGGTTCGAAGCTTTAATTATACAACGAAGGAAAAAGTTGTAGATGCAGGACCAATAGAGATCAGCAAAAAGGAAACACATACAGTGGTTTGGCCTTATTATGCAGGTGGCATATTAGCTATAACAGGTTTGGTGTTGGTGTTGGTAGGACCAAGAAGAAGGGATTGAACTTAAATATGAACCAGTTATGAAAGTCTATTTTCTTGCAGGAATTGCGGCAGATGGCAGGCTATTCAAGCATATAAAGCTTCCGCCAGGTTATGAAGCGATATTTATTAATTGGATCAAACCATTAGAAAATGAAAAGATCGATGAATACGCTAAAAGACTTACATATAACATTAATACTGAAGAAAAATTTATCCTTGTCGGACTTTCACTGGGCGGAATTGTAGCAACAGAAATTGCCAAATTGCATCAACCGGAAGCTACCATAATATTAGGAAGCGTTACTACATCAAACCAACTTCCGCCTTATTACAAATGGCTGCATAAGCTTAAAGTAAACAAGATAATTCCAGGGAGTTTTTATAAATGGGCTTCTGGCATCAAACACCGATTAACTAAAGAATCGAAAGAAGACAAAGCGCTCCTAATAAATATGATAAGAAATGCAGATCCTGATTTTATATTTTGGGGAACTAATGCAGTTCCTGAATGGAATAACTCGATAAGTCCTTCTCCATTATATCACATTCATGGAACCAGAGATGAAATTTTCCCCATAAAATTTGTAAAGCCTACCCATGTTATTAAAAAGGGAGGTCATTTACTTGCTCTGAGCCATTACAATGAAGTAAATATAATTTTGAGAGATATACTGGAAAGACAAATTAAATAGAAAATAATAAAGTAATTCCTTAAGGAGAAGTATGGTGCTACAAAGGGCAGGGCTGCATACTTTCGCCAGGGAAATGTGTTTTTAATTATCTTCCCTCCTTAAAATGTGACCATGCCCATAATTGCACCATCACTTCTGGCATCTGATTTTCTTCATTTGGGAGATGAATGTGAAATGCTGAATAAGAGTGAGGCAGACTGGTTTCATTTGGATGTGATGGATGGACGGTTTGTGCCTAACATCAGCTATGGACTTCCTGTTATTGAACAAATAAGAAAGGCTACTAAAAAGTTCTGTGATGTGCATTTAATGATACTGGAACCCGAAAAGTTTGCAGAAGATTTTAAAAGGGCAGGCGCTAACCAGCTTACTGTGCATTATGAAGCCTGCATTCATTTGCATCGCAACATCCAGCAAATAAAAGCACTAGGCATGAAAGCAGGTGTTGCCCTGAATCCGCATACACCTATAGAAGTGCTTCAGGATATTATTCAGGATGTTGACCTGGTACTGATCATGAGTGTGAATCCTGGCTTTGGGGGACAAAAATTCATTCCTCACAGTCTTGTAAAGATCAAAGAGCTACGCCAAATGATCAATGACAAAAGATTGAATGTGAATATTGAGGTGGATGGAGGAATTACTCTCGATAATGCGAAAAGCATTTTAGATGCAGGCGCCAATGTTTTAGTGGCAGGCAGCACCGTATTTAAGTCATCAGACCCTATTAAAACGATAGCACAGCTAAAGAGCCTATAATTGAGTTATATAAATAAGCGAATGAATTCATCTCAAACGATTATTTTTATTGCAAATCTGATCTCCTTTTGTATCGTCCAATCCTGATTATAACATTACTCCTGTGTAGCATAATCGCTTCTTCGCAAAGAAGGTCTGCATTGATCAGAGGGACCCTACTGGACGAAAACGAACATCCCCTACCTCATGTTTCCATTACTATTTTGGGACAGCAAAAAGGAATTGAGAGCTCTGATTCCGGTACATTTTCTATAAAAGTGCCATCCAATAAAGCATTTGCCATTGTATTTACTTACACAGGATATAAACCTGTACAACAGAATTTTTTATTGAATGAAGGTGAGGAGGAAAAGATCACCATACTTATGGAACATGGTGAAGGGATATTAAAGGAAGTTATTATATCTGACCAAAGAGGAAGAACGGAAGCCGGATTAATAAAACCTAATCCAAAATCAGTTATTAATCTGCCCACTCCAATTATGGGCGTTGAAAGTCTGCTTAAAGTATTTGTAGGATCGAATAATGAATTAACGTCTCAATATAATGTAAGAGGAGGAAGCTATGACGAGAACCTTATTTATGTAAACGATTTTGAGATCTTCAGGCCTTACTTAGTGCAATCAGGACAACAGGAAGGATTGAGCTTTATTAATCCTGAGCTGGTACGGAATATTAATTTCTATACCGGAGGATTTCAGGCGAAGTACGGGGACAAGATGAGCAGCGTGCTAGATATACAATACAATAAGCCAGTATCAAATAGCGCTTCGGCTTATATTAGCCTGCTTGAACAGGGGTTGCATCTGGAAGGAATAAGCAATAATAAAAAGTTTACGTACCTGTTTGGCATGCGTAACAGAACTAATAAAAATTTGCTGAGCAGACAAGAAACGCAAGGCAATTATACTCCTTCCTCTTCGGATATTCAGGCGCTGCTGGATTATCAGCTCAATTCAAAATGGCAGCTTGAAATGCTGGGCAATGTATCTACTACCCGTTTTGAATTAGTACCTGAATTCAGTCAGTTAACCACTTCTGTCTTCTCCCCTTTCTTTACTGCTAATCTGGGGCTGGATATTTATTTTGAAGGTAGGGAAAAAGACCAGTACAGCACTGGCATGATTGGCACTTCGGCAACCTGGCAACCTACTGAAAAATTAAAATTAAAATGGCTGGCCTCACGATTTGAAGATGATGAAAATGAAAATAGAGATATTGCAGGAGCTTATTTATTTGGCGACAGGAATTTTGACAGAAGCAGTTCGAATTTTGGATTAATAGTAAACCCGTTAGGCGCAGGAATAGACCAGAACTATTCGAGAAACCGGCTTACCATAAATGATTATAATCTTTCGCATAAGGGTAGCTATACAACCCGAAATCATTTAATGCAATGGGGATTGGGATATAATCGAACAAATATCAATGATCGCATCAATGAATGGGAATATAGGGACAGTGCGGGTTATTCTTTGCCATTTAATCCGGACAGACTACAGTTGAATAAATTTATAAGATCAGCTAATGATCTCTCTGTAAACAAATTAAATGGCTATGTTCAGGATAATATAGTTTTTAACAGGGCCCAATCTATTTATACGATACAGGGAGGATTAAGAATCAATTATAATGATCTGAATAATGAACTACTTGTGAGTCCGAGAATAAACGCTTCCTGGAAGCCCTCATGGAAAAAAGATATTGTATTCAGGGCAGCTCTGGGAAAGTATGACCAGCCACCATTTTATCGTGAAATGAGAGGATATGATGGCAGCCTGAATATGCAATTGAAAGCACAAAAAAGCTGGCAGGGCATAGTGGGATTCGATTACAATTTTGTTGGCGCAGCAAGACCTTTGCGATTAACTGCTGAAGCCTATTATAAATATATGACGGATGTAGTTCCCTATGATATTGACAATGTAAGAGTGAACTATTTTGGTGAAAACAAAGCAAAAGCTTATGCGGAAGGAATTGAGATGAGGTTATTCGGAGAATTGGTTAAAGATGCTGAAAGCTGGCTGAGCATAGGGCTGATGCGTTCGAGAGAAAATCTTGCCAATTTTACATACACATCGTATAAGATCGATTCACTGTACAAGCCTATAGATAGTTCCAAAGTTTCCGGCGGATGGTATAGAAGGCCGACGGACAGGCTATTGACTATCGGACTTTTTTTCCAGGATTACCTGGCTACCAATAAAAATTTTAAGGTCTATTTAAATACCATTTATGGCAGTAACCTTCCTTATAATATTCCGGGAAGCGTTCAGTATAGAAATGCTCTAACCATTCCTGCCTATTTACGTGTAGATATTGGTTTCAGCGCTTTATTACTTGATGCAGAAAAATCCAATAGAAGGAGCCATAGTCCATTTAGAAATTTTGACAATATCTGGGTGAGCCTTGAAGTATTCAATTTAATAGACAGGGAAAACACTATCTCTTATTTGCTTATAAAAGATTTCCAGAATAATACATTTACCATTCCCAATCGTCTTACACCCCGATTAATCAATATTAAGCTGGCAGCGCGCTGGTAAAACTACCGATCACATAAATATGTGAGTATAAATTCCATTGAAAATAATAGCTTGGTCAGCAAATTATAAACTATATGCTAAGCAAGTTGATTTACACTATGATGCTTATGGGTGGCTTATTCCAGATAAACCATGAAAGTGGAGAAGCCGTCATAAAAAAAATGCACGACAGGTATAAGGATAAATGGTATAAGACCTTTACATTCAACCAGACGACGCTAATATACAAAAATGACAGTCTGGTTAAAAAGCAAACCTGGTATGAGGCTGTACAATTCCCTGATAAATTCAGAATTGATTTTGGTCCGAAAGACAGTGGCAATGCTGTAATATTTAAAGGCGACTCAGCTTATCGTTTCAAAATGGGTATGCTTAAATCTTCATTTAAAGATGCAAATGACCTTACTTTCCTTTTAGGTGGAATGTATTTCTATTCTTTTAATACAGTATTGGATAAATTAAAAGAAATGGGATATGATCTGTCAAAAGCTCATGAAGATGTATGGAAAGGAAAGCAAGTATATGTAGTAGGCGCTGAAAAAGGAGATATGAATGCCAATCAATTATGGATCGACAAAGAAAAAATGATTGTAGTAAGAATGTTAAACACGAATAAAAGAGGCAGAGAGGAAGCGATATTTGAAAATCACATGAAAGCCGGAGGCGGATGGTCTGAAACCAAATGCACTTTTTATTTTGATGGAAAGCTGGGACAGGTAGAACTGTATCATGATTGTAAATACAATGTGAAGGTTGATGAGAGAATCTTTGAGCCCAGAGAATTTGGGAAAGTGTTTTATTATTGAGGGGGAAGTCAAAAGTTAAAAGTTAAAAGTTAAAAGTTTTGAACCACGTAGACATGGGTTGCCGGAGATACACAGAGAAAGGGTTCTGACTTTTGACTTTTAACTTTTAGCTTTTACAAATTAACTAATTGCAAAGTTCTTTTTACAGATGCTGTTAGTCCTTCAAAATCTTCATTCATTATAAGTTCTTTAGAGATAAGTTTGCTGCCCATGCCTACCGCTGCTACTCCGGACCGGAACCATTCTTTCAGATTATTTTCTGTTGGTTCTACCCCACCTGTTGGTATAAATTTCAGATCAGGAAATATCTCTTTAATGGATTGAACATATGAGGGTCCTAATAAACTTCCAGGAAATAATTTAATAATAGTTGCATTGCATTCTTCAGCCATTGAAATTTCAGTAGGCGTCATACAGCCTGGTATCCACAGCAGATCATGTTCATCTGCCAGCTCAGCTATTTCTTCTTTGACTACCGGACAAATAATAAAATCTGCCTCTTCATCTATGAACTTTTTAGCTTGCTTTTTAGTCTTGATGGTACCTATTCCCAAATACAATCCCTTCATATTTTGAGCTGCATATTTTATTAGTGCTTTAAAATACGATTATAAATTTAAGGAAGAATCTCAACCAGAAAGTTCTCAAGAAAAAAAATCTAATGAAGAAATTGAGTGGGAAAAGAAATTATTTGTTTTACAGGCTGAGCGCAATCATTGGGAAAAACTATTTGGTTATACTAAATTTGGAAATAATCAAGA
>JBJMLT010000220.1:0-2068 GCA_045805165.1 Flavisolibacter sp. | reverse complement strand
TCATCAGAAAGAAAGGCGATTGTAAGCGACATGCTGGACCGTTTTAATATAGTTGGTAAAAAAGATCTCTTTCCTTCCCAACTTTCGGGAGGACAGCAACAATTGGTAGGCATAGTTCGGGCCTTAATTGCAAAGCCCAAATTATTGCTTGCCGATGAACCAACGGGAAATTTAAATTCAAAGCAAGGCGAGGAAATAATGGATCTTTTTCAAAAGATCAATAAAGAAGAAGGGGTAACCATTCTACAGGTTACCCATTCTGAAAAGAATGCTGATTATGGAAATCGCATTATTCATTTACTCGATGGAAGAATAGAATCCGTATCTGATAAATCATTTAAACACGTTTGATAATGTACCGTTTACTCTTAATTTATTTAATTGCTTTAGTTTCTCCTGTAATCATTTTTGGACAAAAATATACACTTCAGCAGTGTATAGATACCGCGCTGTCTAACAATATACCGGTAAAGCAAAAATATTTATTAATGCAATCGGCAGAGGTAGACTGGCGGCAATCCCGTTCTAATATTCTTCCCAATCTTATTGGCAGCATTTATCATGGTACAAGCCAGGGAAGAAGCATAGACCCTTCAACCAATGCCTATGCTGACCAAAGTTTGAATTATGCAAATTACCAGATATTAAGTGGGGTTACGGTATTTAACGGTGGTTACCTGCAAAATGGCATTAAACAATACGCAACAGCTTATGAAGCTGCTAAAATGGAATGGCAACAGGCGAAGGATAACCTGGTGCTTGATGTCATTCTTTCATATCTGCAGGTATTAAGCAATGAAGATCTGACGACATCTTCAATCAGGCAGGCGGAAATTAGCCAAAGGCAATTGGCAAGATACCAGGTGTTAGATAGCCAGGGTGCAATAAGACCATCTGATCTATCTGATCTTAAAGGTCAATTAATGAATGATCAGTTGGCCATAGTAACGAATACGAATGCATTGCAAACATCAAAGCTTACTTTGTTGCAATTAATGAATAAGCCTTATAATAAGGATGTACAGATACAACGAATGGATGTGGATGAGTTTTTAACGGCCTATGGAAATTCAGCGAACCAGGTTTTTGAGAATGCTCTTCAACAATTTTCTTTAGTTAAAGCAGTAGAGCTGAGAAGGAAAAGTCTTGCATATGGAGTAAGGTCTGCAAAAGGGCAGATGTATCCTACCCTTTCGTTAAATGGAGGGATTAATACCCGTTATTCCAGCATAGAACCTGGGAAAAATCCTTACAATACCCAGCTAAATAATAACCTTGGAACCTTTGTGGAAGCAGGTATATCCATTCCGATATTTAACCGCTTTGTTTATAGGAACAGAGTGAAATACGCAGATATTATTTATAAGAATAGTGAATTGATTGAGCAGAATACAAAACTTCAGTTGCATCAGCAGATTGATCAGGCTTACCTTAATATGACCAACTCTTATGAGAAGTATAAAATATTACTGGACCAGGTAAATGCCTATGAAGAATCTTTCAGGGCTGCAGAAATAAGGTTTAATGCAGGAGCAGGTAAAGATCCTATTCTGGATTATTTAACAGCGAAGGACAGGCTCGATCGTTCAAGAATAAGCCTAATCAATGCCAAATATGATTTCGTATTGAGGAAAAAGATATTGGATTATTACAATGGGAAATAATTAGCTAATCAGCTAATCAGCTAATTAGCTAATTGGGGTGTTCTACTTAAACAAATTACCAAAGAATTCCTTCATATCCTTCCATGAATTTTTATCAGCTTCGGCATTATAAGCTATGGGCATATTGAATTTTTTGCCGATGTCTGTGGCTGCAGGATTAGTAAATGCATGGGTAGCACCTTGATATGCCTTAAATGTATAATTCGCACCAACAGAATCCATTTGATGCTTAAAGCGATCCACTGCCTGCTGATTAACAAATTTGTCATCTGCACCATGGCAAACAAGGATCTTTGATCTTAATAATTTTTTGTCAGGTGCTACGCCGGAAAGGTCGCCATGAAAGCTTACAACACCTTTCAGGTCTTCTCCCAGCTTTGCAGCATTCAATACAATAAATCCGC
>JBJMLT010000219.1:0-2050 GCA_045805165.1 Flavisolibacter sp. | reverse complement strand
CATCTTCAGAAGTTAGAAAAAAATTATTAGCCTCAGGCAATAAAGAATACGATATAAAAGAGCTTAAACTTAATAAGCAAGAAATTGAATTGTTTAAAAATCAAAATATAAAAGGTAATTCATATTGGCTTGAAGCAGAACTAAATGTAAATCCCGGGGCTGTGGCAGGATTTAAAATAGCGCAGAATTTTGATAAGAATAACAACAAAATTTCAGAAACAATAATTGGATATGATGCCTCAAAACATCAGTTATTTGTTGATAGAAGCGATCTTGCCAATGGTAAGATCCGAAAAGGATTTGAGGTTCAGGCAATAAACCTGGAAAATAGCGGTAGTTCAATTAAACTGGAATTGTTATTTGACAAATCTTCACTTGAGATCTTTATAAATAACGGCGAACAGGTTTTAACCACCCAATTGTTTCCTGAAGAAAATGCAAACAGACTTTCTGCCTTTGCTAAAGACGGGAATGCAGAAATAAGATCTTTAAAGCTTTGGGATTTGTCAAAATTTAAGTAAGCTTTCCCTTATATTGTTATTTATAATGAATAAAATTTCAATCTCTTGCAGCCGGTATTTTAAGGTCTTATCATTCTTGATTTTGATCTCTTTAAAAGGCATTACTCAGATACCTGCTCAAACTATACCAGATTTTACTTTTTTCAGGTTGGATAAAACTCCTTTTTCCAATAACAATCTGGAACATGGAAAGAAATTGTTTTTTATATTTTTTGATTCAGATTGTGAACATTGCCAGAGAGCCGTATCTTTTATAAATGGACATTATAAAGAATTTAAAAACATTCCAATTTATTTAATAACACTTGATGATCAGAATAAAATAAACGGATTTATTAAAAAATACGGTAATAAATTGAAAGGTAAAAAAGAAGTTACTTTTTTGCAGGATAAACAATATCAATTCATAAATAAATTCCAACCAAAGAGGTATCCATCCATGTTCTTATACTCTTCTGAAGGAAAGTTAATAGATTATGAAGATAATGACCAATCTGTATTCAGGTTTATAAAACTGATCAATGAAAATCAGTAAAGCGTTTATGAGCTTTAAAAAAACAACTCTTTGTTGCATTAAAGTATTATTACTGTTTTTACTGTTTAATTCCTGTCACAAAAAAGATAAATTATTTATAAGCTTACCATCTTCCAAAACCCATATTGATTTTACTAACAATCTGGAAAAAAGAGAAGGACTGGGCATTCTCTATTACATCTATTATTACAACGGAGGTGGAGTTGCTGTTGGAGATATTAATAATGACGGTCTTCCTGATATATATTTCACTGCAAATAGCTATGGCCATAATAAATTGTACCTGAACAAAGGAAATTTTGAATTTGAAGATGTAACAGAAAAAGCCGGCGTTGCAGGGACCGCTGATTGGTGTACCGGTGCAACAATGGAAGATGTAAATGGAGATGGCTTACTGGATATCTATGTTTGCACAGTTGCCAACACGCATGGCCTAAAGGGCAAAAATGAATTATTTATTAATAATGGTGATGGCACTTTTACTGAAAGTGCTGCTAAATATGGGCTCGACTTTTCCGGTTTTTCAACGCAGGCAGTATTCTTTGATTATGATCACGATGGAGATCTGGATTGTTATATTCTTAATCAGTCCGAACATCCGAATCAGAATATAAAAGATACTGGTATGCGGAGAATATTCGACCCTTATGCCGGTGACCGTTTATATAGAAATGATGTGGTGAATGGAAAACGAAAATTTACAGATGTTTCTGCAAAGGCTGGAATTTATCAAAGCAATTTAGGATATGGATTAGGTATTGCAGTAGCCGATTTTAATAATGACGGCTGGGAAGATATTTACATTGGAAATGATTTTCATGAAAATGATTATTACTATTTAAATAATGGTGATGGAACATTTTCAGAAAAGGGTTCAGAGCATTTCCGGCACTACAGCCGATATAGTATGGGAAATGATGCTGCTGATTTTAATAATGACGGACAAATTGATATAGTTACTGCTGATATGTTACCCGGAGATGAAAAAACATTG
>JBJMLT010000218.1:0-8355 GCA_045805165.1 Flavisolibacter sp. | reverse complement strand
TAAAAGCGTAGTAGACATACTTGATGAAATGACCATTAATGCAGTACACAGATTTGCCCTTGTTGACATAACCGCGGATGAAAATAACCTGGTTAAAGCGACAGAGGCTAAAAACGGAGTAAAATAAACCTGTAAGATCCGTATGGAATTTGCGGTTTTTTTCATCTAAATACAAATAGCACAATGGAAGCAAATAAAATATTACAAGCTGATATACTTGACCTGGTGTTTGAGGGCCGTAATAAGGATTATGGCGCTTATGACCTTAGGAAAACGTATAACAAAAGGATCACAATGGCCCTGATCATTACATTCGGGGTAGGTTTGCTGATCGTTCTTGCTTCTTTCCTTTCCAAGCAGTTTGCTTCTCCGGAAAAAAAGGAAATAGTAAGAGATGTGGTTATCCAAAACGTGAGTGAAAAGGAAAAACCACCACCACCACCGCCACCACCGCCAAAAACTCCGCCGCCACCTAAGGTGGAAATGGCGAAGTTCACACCTCCTGTAATTAAGAAGGATGAAGAGGTTAAGAAAGAGGAAATCCCTCCGGTTGAAAAGCTGCAGGATACTAAAATAGATGTAGTAAACCAGGAAGGTATAAAGGACCAGAATATTGCTACACCTCCTGTTGTTGACCAGGGAAAACAAGTTGTGGAGGCTCCCAAAGAAGATCCTGACCAGGTTTTCACCAAAGTGGAAATAGAAGCCAGTGTTGATAAAAAGCAATGGACGCGTTACCTGGAAAGTCAGCTTCAACGTTATATTGAAGATGCCGCGTCTCAAGGCATGGCACCGGGACAATATACAGTAAATGTGCGTTTCCTGGTAGAAAGAGATGGAAGTATAAACGATGTTCAATCGCTTAATGATCCGGGTTATGGATTAAAGAAAGGAGCAGAAGAAGTAGTAAAGAAAGGTCCGAAATGGTCGCCTGGTGAGCAAAATGGCCGTAAGGTCCGTTCTTATCATACACAGCCGATCACTTTTGTAATTGCAGAACAATAAAGCAACTATTAATAGATTTGATCCCTCCACACCTGTGGGGGGATTTTTATTTATGCCGCAGGAGTAATTTTGAGTATGAGTTTGAAACTGACAGGCTGGGATGATACGATCGTTGCATTGGCAACACCACCGGGAGTTGGAGCTTTGGGAGTAATAAGATTGAGTGGAGAAAATTCAATTAAAATAGTTGATCAATTATTTCCTTCCAAAGAGTTGAAGAAGCAAGCTTCACATACTCTTCACGTTGGATTTCTTAAAGAGGGAGAGCAAATTCTGGATGAAGTTGTAGTTTCTATTTATAAAGCTCCGCGATCGTATACAGGCGAAGAAGTGGTAGAGATTAGCTGCCATGGCTCTCCTTTTATTCATCAACAAATTATTGCTGCATGTGTGAAGAAAGGAGCAAGGCTGGCTAAGCCGGGAGAATTTACCTTAAGAGCCTTTTTAAATGGAAAGATGGACCTTACGCAGGCAGAAGCAGTAGCCGATCTTATTGCAAGCAATACGGAAGCATCGAAGAAAACAGCGATCAATAATATAAGAGGAGGCTTTTCCAATTCCTTAAAAAACTTAAGAGAGCGCTTAATAAAGTTTTCTGCATTGATAGAACTGGAGCTTGATTTTTCGCAGGAAGATGTGGAGTTTGCCGATCGCACACAATTAATGTTGCTTATTAGTGAAGTGCAGGAGCAAACCAATATGCTAATACAATCGTTCCGCCTTGGAAATGTAATTAAAAACGGAGTGAGTGTTGCCATAATAGGAAAGCCCAATGCCGGTAAATCTACCTTGTTGAATACACTTCTCAATGAAGACAGGGCGATTGTAAGTGAAATACCGGGAACAACGAGAGACACGATAGAAGAAGTGATAAACATAGATGGCATTTTATTCAGACTAATAGATACTGCCGGAATCAGGACAGGATCATCAGATAAAATAGAACAGTTTGGAATAGAGAAGACAATGCAAAAGATGAAGCAGGCAGATATTGTTCTATATCTTTTTGATGTTGGTGAAATGGAAGAGAAGGAATTGGAAATGTATGTGGAAGAATTTGAAGAAGAAAATATTCATTATATACTGGTGGGAAATAAGATCGATCTGGTAAATGAAGGACAAATAGAAAACGAATATTCTTCCATTAATGGTATCGTTTACATTGGAGCAAAAGATCACAGGCATTTGGACAATTTAAAAAAGCGGATGGTGCAAATGGTATTAAAGGATGCCGTACAGAATGAAAATGTAATTGTTACCAATGCCAGGCATTACCATGCATTAATGCAGGTTAGCGAGGTATTGAATGATATTGAAGAAGGATTGAAAAATAAAATATCCGGTGATCTGTTGGCGATTGATATACGAAGTTGTTTACAATATTTAGGAGAGATCACAGGAGAGATTACTAATGAAGATCAGTTGGATTATATATTTAGTAAGTTTTGTATTGGAAAGTAGGGATGTAGAATAATGGTCCAAGTTGCTCTTGTTGCATAGTTCATAAAGAAGAGCATATTTACATATAAGCATTTGATTGTATTTCTTCATATATTCTTATATCTTCATGAGCTGAAGGTCTGAACCCTACCTGGAAATGACACACCTTCTATCTGCTTATGCCCCACCAGTCTATATTGAGGCTTTATTTGCTTTTTGTTTTATTTGTGTTGATAGGTTCCACTGTTAAGGCACAATTAAATGCCGGTTTTAATACAGACCGTAACGGAGGCTGCGCTCCTTTTTCCATTTTTTTTACCAATACTACTAGTGGTGCTTCCAATTCAGCCACCTATAAATGGGATTTTGGAAATGGCAATACTTCTATTAATAAAAACCCGGGCGCTGTTTATGAAACGCAAGGGACATACAAAGTAACTCTTACGGTACAGGATGGAAGCCTTACTTCCATGTTTAGTAAATCAATAGAAGTTTATAAAAATCCAACTACTGATTTTAGTGTGATTTCTGCAAGCAAAGGTTGTCTACCCCTTACTGTAAGTTTCAAAAGCAATTCACTTGCCGGCAGCGGCTCTGTAGTCAATTATTTCTGGGATTTTGGAGACGGAACTACACAACAAGGAAATGATTCAACTATAACACATACATATACTGAGGGACAAAATGTCTCCGCTGTTTTAACGGCCACCAATACTTTTGGCTGCAGCAATACTGTTATCCATTCCAACCTGGTTGTTCTTTATCCAGGTGTAAAGGCGGCATTCCAATCAGACAATACATTCCTTTGTCATATATCAGATTCCGTACATTTCCAAAATTCAAGCATCGGTACAGGACTTACCTACAAGTGGGATTTTGGAGATGGCAGTTCATCTTCTATTTCTTCTCCCTCACACAATTATCAAAAGGCGGGAGCTTATTCAATAAAGTTAACTGTAAGCAATCAAGACGGTTGTACTGACTCAATGGTAAAGCCTGCATATTTGAATGTGGCTAATTATCATTCGGACTTTTCCATACCAGCGCCCTTATGCGAAAACAGCCTGGTTATATTCAATAATTTAAGTACACCTCATGCCACATCAAGCATATGGAACCTGGATGGGAATAGTATACCAGACCTGGGTATGTTGCAGGAATATTTCTCGAATGCTGGAAAGCATTCCATGAAAATGATCAATACTTTTGGCAACTGTATTGACTCCATAACCAAACAATTTGAGATAAAGAGCAGGCCGGCCTCTAATCTTTTTATGGTTTCAATTAAAGATTCATGCGGTGCTCCGTCAACAGTCCAATTCAAGGACACAACCCATGGAGTCGTAAGCTGGTTGTGGAATTTCAATACATATGGCTACCCTGCTCAATCAACATTGCAGGCTCCTTCGTATACCTACACCCAGAATGGCAATTATAATGTATCTCTTACTGTAACCAATGCAGATGGCTGTTCCAGGGATTTCGGACAAGATGTATTTATCGGATTTCAGGTATCCATACTTGTAAGAGATAAGAATGGATTTAATAGTTGTGACAGCATTAGAAAAATATATTCAGCAATTAGTACCGATAGCATCATTTCTTATTTATGGCACTTTAGTGATAATACAACCTCAACAGATTCTGTAGTAACTCACACATTCAATAAGCCTGGCACTTATTATGTCTGGCTCGACTATACCACAAAAAAAGGCTGTCATGGACAAGCTTATCTTGATGGAGGAAACGTAACCGTTTACCAAAAACCTGTTTTTGATTTTAACTCATTAAATGGAACCACCATTTGTGGTAATACATTTGTGCCATTTCAGCGTACAGGAATTGACTACACGATATCAGACGCATGGTTCTTTGATGGGATATTTATTGGAAGCAGTTCTTACAACGTGTTTAATTATCAATTTCAGGATAGCGGAAAGCATACGGTTAGTGTGATATCCTATAATCAGGGTTGTAGAGATACTGTAACAAAAGTTGACTATATCACTGTATTGCCACCATTCCCTAAAATTGTAAAGTTCATTAATACCTGCGATGGGGACAGAAGTGAAGTAACTTTCAACCAGGCATCAAAATATGCACAAAGTTGGAGCTGGGATTTTGGAGACGGCTCACATTTATCGCTTACTTCCGACCAGCCATTGGTCACTCACCGCTATACAAAATCAGGAGCTTACGAGGTTTACCTTACAGTAACCAACGGCCAATGCACAGTAAAAGACTCCATTTCTGCATCTGTCCTTCTCAAGCAAAAGCCGGTGCTATCTGTGGTAGATACTACCATATGTTCCACTGATAATCTTAATTATACAATATCAGGGATCGATAAGCTAATTTATTTAAATTCAGAATGGCCCTTAATGCTTGATCATTGGCAATATCAGGATGGAACAACTTTTAAATACAGTACACATAACACGTATGAAAACGGAATATATCCTGTTCCTTTCTCTGATTATCTCTCTTACCTTCAAAATGGAAAGAACCAATTACGTTTAATCTTATCGGAGCCATGGTATAATTGTCTTGACACCAGCAATTATGTACCTATACATATCAAAGGAGCCGTTGCCGGACTAAAGGTATTAAATGACAGTTCCTGTTTTTCCAACCCTATACAATTTATCGATACATCGAAAGCTTTTGGAACCATTATCAAATCATGGCTGTGGAATTTTGGAGACGGACAGCAGGTTACAATGCCCAATGGAAATCCGGTTACCCATCAATATTCAACACCCGGTGCCTATTTTGTAAACCTCAGTGTTACAGATACAAGTACTTGTACATCGGCTTCTTCCTACGGTTATTTTATAGTTGTCAAAGGTCCGGAGGCTCATTTTACAGAAGCTTCCAACACTGTTCCGCTGAATTCAACTGTCAATTTCTATAATAATACAAATGAATATGGCAGCCAGGGTACAACTTATGTTTGGCAAATAGACAGTGTAAATTATTCAACCGGATACAATTTCACTCATACATTTAGCCAGGCTGGCACGTATATAGTAAAGTTAACGGCAACTAACCTGCAAACAGGATGCAGTTCTGTGTACATTCAAAAGCTGGTTGTAAAGGACTTTAATGCTGCCTTCAGTTATCACTCTTCTTTTATCACCACGCAAAGCTGTCCTCCGGTATTGGTTCAATTTAATAATACATCTACAAATTATACTTCTTTAAATTGGGATTTTGGTGATGGTTTTACTGCTGGCAATGTTGCCAACCCTGGTCATCTTTATGAAAAACCGGGTAAATATATTGTTACACTTTATGTTTACGGCGATAATGGGTTGAAGGAACAATTTATAGATTCTGTTATCGTAAGTGAAACAAAAGCCTCATTAAACGCAGACGTCCTACATGGTTGTACATCTCAACAGGTTACACTGACTGAATCTTCTGTTGGGAAGAATTCTTATATATGGGATTTTGGTGATGGAAATCTTCTGCAGGGAACCGACTCCTTTGCGCAGCATAATTATTCTTTTGCAGGAGTATATACTCCGCATTTGCTAGTGAAAGATTCATTAGGATGCACCACTTCCTTCGATATGGGTCAGAAGATCATTATTGACTCGCTTGAAGTAAGCTTGTCAGCGTTGACGCCATCAATCTGCGTACCTAAGCAAGTATTTTTTAATCCGACAGTTAACGATGTTGCTGCCAATCAGGGGCAATCTGATCTTACCTATCATTGGAATTTTGGAACGGGATTGCCGGAAGACACAGCAAATACACGCAATCCAATTTTTCTTTATCAGCAACCCGGGACTTATGCTGTTCAACTAAATGTGTCCTCCGCATATGGATGTTCAAAACAGGCAACTGGGATTATAAAAGCTTATCAGGGGCTTGGAAGTAAAATAATCGGCCCGGATGAAATTTGCCAGCAATCAGAAGCTGATTTTAGTGCCGCTACTCTTTTACCTGGACAGCCTAAATGGCAATGGATATTTGATGATGGAACAACCTTGCAACAGGATCATGCTTCAAAAACCTATTTCGATGCAGGTACTTATCTGATTAAGCTTGTTGTTACAAATAATGGGTGCGCAGATACTACTGTTAAATCGCTTGTCGTGCATTCGAAGCCGACAGTAACTGTTTCTGCCCACAAGCTTAACCTATGCCAGGGAACTTCTGCCGAATTAACTGCCAGCGGCGCAAACGCCTATTTGTGGTCACCAGCTACAGGTTTAAATTTAACCAATACAGCTACTGTAGCTACTGCTTCCTTAAGTGATATAACTTATGTGGTTCAGGCAAAAAATGAATATGGCTGTTTAAACTCAGATTCAGTTCAGGTAAAAGTGATTCACCAGTTTAAAATGAATGTTGACTCCAGCATCGACCTTTGCATAGGAAGTAGTGTTGAATTAAAAGCTACCGGTGCAAGTAATTATGTATGGATAGGAAATACTGTTGGTTTAAGTAATACTCAAATAGCCAATCCAATGGCAAGCCCACTAGCATCTACCATATTTACGGTTGAAGGAACAGATGCTTTTCATTGCTTTACCGACACTGCCAATGTTGTTGTAGAGGTGCATTCACTTCCTACAGTAGATGCGGGTCCAAATGTTGAATTGCTGGCAGGAACATCGTATCAAATGAAATCCCAGGCAAGCAGCGATGTAATTAAATGGTCATGGACCCCATCAGCTTACTTAAGTTGTTCGGATTGTTCCAACCCTTTTGTAATGCCAATGGAACCGGAAGTGTACAAATTAAAAGTAACCAACAATTATGGCTGTACGGCAACGGATACTATGTCAATTATACTTTTCTGTCGCGAAAGCAGCGTATTTGTGCCAAATACATTTACTCCGAACGGTGATGGAAAAAACGACAGGTTTTCTATAAAAGGCACTGGTATCAAGTTGGTAAAGTCATTTCGTATTTATAACCGCTGGGGCAATGTTGTATTTGAACATAACAATTTTACAATTGGTGATGATAAGGCATCATGGGATGGAACCTATAAAGGGTATAAAGTTTCTGCAGGAACTTACGTTTATATTGCGGAGTTGAGCTGCAATGAAAAAAGCTTTATTCAGAAGGGAACTATCACCGTTGTTTATTAATTAGTAAGGTTGATATGTTCTCGTTACAATTGGATCGGTTATTTTAACTCATGATCCCAACGATGATTTATTTCTTTCCTATAATGATAATATTGTCCATTGGGCTTTTATTTTTAAGTAAAAATCTTTAAATTTTAAAGGAAATCAGATTAATATGAAACAATACTTTGAATTAGATAAAGATGAAAAGTGTTTGGAGTATATACTTCTGATCCTTTTTGCTGTTTTTGCAGCAGTCATTGCTTTAGGAGTATACTTTCAGGCACACGGCATAGATCATGATCGAATCTTGTTACCAATATTTTTCATTATTTGTGGGACTTTCTTATTGTTTTTTAGTTACAATGCTTTTTCAAAGGGAAATCTTACTACCAAGTGGACGCCTTCTTATATAAATACATTATTAAATTTCGTGCTGATGAAGTTTTTTTATTTATCTAAAAAGAAGTCAATTGTGACAACTCGCAAAATAATAGGCGGGTTTGGATTGCTTGGTTCGATTCTGTGCTTTAGCTATGCAATTCTAGATATCGTAAGACATTCGTAAAAGAGTCTTTCCTTCTAATGTCATAGAGACAGAATTCAAATTAGAAAACAATAGAGAGTTTGTATAATGCAAAACAAGGTTGATTCAGCAGGTTAAAGTAAAGATCATAATAAGGAATAAACAATTATTACTAGCTTTAAAGAAGATTATTACTGAATTAAATCATGCAATCACTATTTTGCCTCCATCCTTCCAGCAGAATATTCTTTACTTCCAATTGCAGGTATTAATTCTCCTACTTTACCTAATCCATAT
>JBJMLT010000217.1:0-11398 GCA_045805165.1 Flavisolibacter sp. | reverse complement strand
CAATAATATTCTTTTCCTGCTAAGTAACAAGCTTACTGAAAATAAAACAACAAACGCATCTGCTGTATGTCCGGATGGAAATGAAAAACCCCCTCCAACGGATAACTTTTCTATCAGCTTATCTATTTCATAGGGACGTTGTCTTTTAATTAGATTTTTTAATATGGTAACTAATAAAGTGCTTAAAAGTAAAGATGACAGAATTTGAAACCCTTTTATTTTTATGGGTTTATTATTTTTTATAAAAGCATAAATAAGCGCGAGGATGGGGATTGAATAGGCAATTATTGAAGCAGAGTCAGTAATGAAAATAAAGAATCCGTCCAGGCCTCTTAATCTGTTCTGATTGATCCATTCCGCAATGCGCTGATCTAAATTCATTCAGGCTTTTATTAAGGGCGTAAATATAAAGTTGTTTTATTAGCAGCCTGTTATATAAGAAAAATGAAATTTGAAATCAGTAACAATCTTTAACGTATAATTCAGGATTTACTCAAAATGATTCATCAATTTTGCCGGCTTAAAGATTGCCCTTTAGACCATGAAGTTTTTACTTTTAGTTTTATGTATTGTTTCCCTGTCCTGTATTGTATCTGCTCAGAATAATCTGTTAAAAGAAGATGTTTCACATGTTACAGGTAAAGTTATAGATTCCACTACTGGTCAACCGGTTGAATATGCAACTATTTCTGTTTACTTAAACGGCAACTCAAAGCCTTCCAGCGGAACAGTAACAGATGCAAAGGGTAATTTTAATATAGATAATCTGCCTTCTGGTGACTACGAATTTGTTATTGGATTCATAGGTTATCAATCCCGTTCAGTAAATGTTCCTGTTACAGGATCAACTACAATTCAATTAAATACCATCAGGTTACTAAATTCCAATTCTGTTTTATCCGGGGTTACTGTTACCGCCTCTCGGCCACTTATTGAGAATAAAATAGATAAGCTGGTATATAATGTTGACAGGGATCTGTCGTCTCAGGGTGGAGTAGCAACAGATGTTTTGAAAAAAGTACCTCAGGTGACTGTTGATATTGATGGTAATGTACAACTTCAGGGAAGTTCCAGCATTCGCTTTCTAATAGATGGAAAGCCATCCAGCATTTTCGGTAATAGTCTGGCTGATGCATTGCAATCCATTCCGGCCAGTCAGATCCAGAGCATAGAAGTTATTACCAATCCCGGGGCTAAGTATGATGCGCAAGGTACTGGCGGCATCATTAATATCATATTGAAAAAAAGCAGGGTGAGGGGTATAAATGGGAATTTAAATTTATCTGCCGGTACACGTTTGGAAAATGGTTCTTTCAATTTGAATTTTCGTCATGATAATTTTGGAATGCACGCCTATTTCAGTGGAAATGCCCAAAGACCTTCTATAACTTATAGCAGCTCTGACAGACATTCATTTGATTCGACAGGAAGAATGACTGATTTTTTGCAGAATAGTACCGGAACTTATAGCAGGCAAGGATATCAGACAGGGGTAGGGCTGGACTGGAGCATTACTAAGAAGGATAACATATCAGCCTCATTTGGCTATAATCATTTTGGAAATCATTATACCGGCATTACTGACCAGCATACTTTGACAGATTCGATGGGAACTTTACTTTCCGACCTATATACTACAAGAAATTCTGAAAGCAGGTTTTCTTTTAATTCTTTAGATTGGGATATCAATTATAAAAAAACATTTAAAAAGGAAAAGCAGGAGCTGGAAATAAATTATACAAGGTCGCAGGGAAAGAATACAGTGTTTTATTTGCAGAACCAGGTTAACAAGGGTGAAGTAAATCCCTTTTCAGGAACTACAAGTAATAATCCCGGAAATGATAATGAAACAAACCTCTCAATTGATTATACCCATCCCGTTACAGAAAAAATAACAATAGAAACAGGAGCAAAGCTGGTACAAAATAAAATATCCAGTATTGCCAATGTTTATACTCTGAACTCGGGCTCATTCATTCCAGATCCCTCACAGTCTTATGTAGTTGATTATAAAAGGAATGTTTATGCTTATTATCTTTCAGGAACCTTTTCCCTGTTTCAATTTTTAGATATCCGGGCAGGAGGCAGATATGAATATACATCTACCAATGCTCAATACTCCAATGCCCATGATGTTTCTATACCTCCCTATAATACATTTGCGCCTTCTTTTGTTTTGTCTCATACATTTTCAAATAATCAGGTAATAAAACTAAGCTATAGCTATAGAATAGAAAGGCCGGATTACAGGGATTTAAACCCGTTTATGAATTTATCTGATCCTCATAATATTTCTACCGGAAACCCCTTGCTTCAACCGGAGATCGGAAATAATTATGAGTTAGGTTATAATAAAACTTTTGAAAAAGGTACCAATATTAATGTTGCTGCATTTTACAGAAAGAATACCCATGACATAAAATCGTATGTAACTTATTATCCCGAGTACCAGATCGGAGATTCGGTATACCAGAATGTTTCATTATCAACCAGGGAAAATATAGGAATGGAAGACAGGGAAGGAATTAATATTTCAATTTCCGTTCCTGTTACCGGAAAATTCAATCTTCGCTCTAATACCATGGTTGCCAACAGGCATATTGTAAATAATTTCCTTGGAGGTACAAGTACCTATGGTTTGGAATATCGCATTAATCTCAATGGCAGCTTTCAATTTAAAAACGACCTTGCTTTAGAAATGTTTGGAAACTATAATTCCCCAATCAAAAATGTACAGGGTAAACAGCCCGGCTTCGTTTTTTATAATATGGCCATCCGCAAGCAATTTCTTCATAAAAACGCTTCCATTGCTTTTGTAACTGCAAATCCCTTCAATAGATATGTGAACCAGACAACCGAATTAACAGGTCCAAATTTTTATTCAACTTCTTTTAGACAAATACCTTTAAGATCGTTTGGTATAAGCCTTACCTATAAATTCGGAAAGCTTGAGTTTAAGAAACCAAAAGAAGAGGAGGGTAGCAATATGCCAGGATTGGAATCCAATAACAATTGATTATGATTGATGATTGATTATTAATTATTGATTATTCAACCATCTCAGTTCATTAAGATAGCGAATAACCAATAATTAATAATTAATAATCAGAAGGCATACTTATAAAGCTTTTACTATATAACCAAACAATCCATCGGTTTCATCAGATGGTCCTGCAGTAAAATAGAGCCTGTTTGGATCTACTGAAGTTGCGGTGGCAGGAGGGAACATCAATGCCCAAAGTCCTTCAATAACCAAAGGTTTTCCATTTGAGCGTAAAGCACCCAAAAATTTACCTCTGTCCGTATAAGCATTTATTCTCCCATCTCCTAGGTTGCCTATTAATATAACATTCTCACTGAATCCTTTTCCCTTATCATGATCACCATCATGATGATCATCTTTATCATTATCATCTTCCACATCTGCTTTTGTTATAAATCCGTTTGGAGCCATAGTTATACCCCATGGAGAATTTAAATGTCCGTGAGTAACCAATCTTCGTACAAAGCTTCCATTTGTTTGATACACGTCCACAAACCCATTGCCTGGTCCTGCCATATCTTCTCCGTCAGGACCTAATTTAGCATAAGTTACATAGAGCATTCCCCCAATGTTCTGAACATTGAAAGGGGCAAAATTGGAAGGTATAAAAGGATCATGGAATGGAAGGGCAACAGAACCGAATGATCCATTAAAAGCATCTATTTTTTTTGTCTTGAGGTTAGCTGCATATAATAAGGTGTCGGTACCAATAACTCCCATTGTTAAACCAGTATAGGAAGAAGTAGTTGAATTATTCTGTATCAATAAGGCAGAATTACCAGCAGCAGGGTTCCATCCTGATAGGATTCCGTCATCGCCAACAAACAGAAAACGGGCTGAGCTTCCATTGGATAGTTTGAATATGGTATTTGATGGATTAAATACAACTCCTGTAGGGCTACCACCCGTTGGACCAGTTGGGGATGGAATATTTACAGGTGGCCTTAGAGTAACTCCTTCGGCACTATATACTTCGGAAACATGTCCTGACTGACTGTTAACCCAGGCTATTCCATTTGGAGTAAAAGTCAATCCCCAGGCATTTAATAAAGTCGGATCAATATGAATTGCCCCGTACTCGCTATTATTGGCAACAAGGTTTACCTGATTGAATTGATTTACAGCTTTAATATCTTTTCCTTTTCCGCTATGTAGAATATCCCCGTTATTGCTTCCCGGAGATTTCTCATAGGTTTTTTGACAACTGCTTAAGATCAACATCAGAAATAGTGTAATGGCTGAAGTAAAAGGAAGCCAGGCTGGCTTCAGGTTGGTTTTTTTCATAACAGTAATATTTGTATGAATGAAGATGTTTTAGTTTAGTTTCTGTTTTCGCGGGCAGAATGTATGGACAGGACTCTATTGGATACGAATTATATTAATAAGGGTTGCAGCAGGGAATATTATTTATTTCGGATTTTGGCATAATTCTTTTAACCTGCTGGGTTATATAATAAGAATGACATTCTGGTTAAATCGCTTAGAAAGGGAAATATGCTTAAAAATTCGTACAGCTTTAAAAAAACGGCATTTATAATTCATTCTATGATATTTCTGTTCACAGGCCCCCATTTGTTTGGCCAGTCAGACTCATCTATAAATTACATATCAGGAAAGAATAATACCTATACCAATAAATTTGCGGGAGATACCGCAGACCAAAGAGATTTTTTAGATGTAATTGTAAAATTATTTAAGCCCAGGCATTTTAAACGCTCTAAACTGGAACCGGGAAATGTAAGTTTTATTATTATACCAGGGGCCTATTATTCTATTCCTACAGGAATGGCAGTTACATTAAATGCCAGCATTGTTTATTATTCATCCGACTATCCTTACCAGAATCTTTCTTCTATTTTTTCTTCTGCATCTGCAACAGCAAGAAATCAGAGAACCTTTACTCTTTATTCGAATATTTATACAAAGAAGAATAACTTTTATTTTCAGGGAGTTGGTTGGATTTATGATTATTCCGAAAGTACTTATGGACTGGGCGGCAATACTACAGACGACAGGGAAAATAGATTAAAGTATAAATACCTTAGATTTTATGAAAGTATCTTAAAGCAAATTTACCAGGACGTCTATATAGGTGCGGGTTATAAGCTGGATTATCATTATGATATTGAAGAACAGGGGAATAAGGATGGTACTATTTCGGATTTCAAAAAATATTATAATAAGGATAGAACGGTTTCGTCTGGTGTTAGCATTGATTTTATGTTTGATGACCGCCGAAATCAGATCAATCCCAGAAGAGGTACATTTCTGAATGTAGTTTACAGTCCGAAGCTTTCTTCCTTAGGTAGCGATAACAACTGGCAGTTTTTAAAAGTGGATCTTAGAAAATATATTAAGCTTTCGCCTAACTCCAATAACTTACTTGCATTCTGGAGTTTGAACCAGTTTACTTTTGGTAATGCTCCTTATCTGGACCTTCCTGCCGTTGGATGGGATGATATGCAAAGATCAGGACGGGGTTATGCACAGGCCCGTTATAGAGGAAAAGATATGCTGTATCTGGAAACTGAATATCGATTCAGGATAACTCATAATGGTGTTTTAGGAGGCGCTGTTTTTGCAAATGCAACGACATTCTCTACGCCATGGGAAGATAAATTTCAATCTGTACTTCCTGCTGCCGGTGCCGGTATCCGTATTAAGCTGAATAAATATACGCGCACGAATTTGTGTATTGATTACGGTGTCGGTATTCATGGAGCGAGTGGAGTGTTTGTTAATATTGGTGAAATATTCTGATCCGGTTATTGCTGATAATTTTTTTAAAAATTAATTTATGAAGATCAATGTACTGATCGTTTTAATTACTCTTACAGCTATTCTTTTTCCTTATAATAATTCGTATAGTAGAATTGAATTTAATGATCCTGATATTAAAATTATAATTATACGGCATGGAGAGAAACCTGATAAAGGAGATAATCTTTCCTGCCAGGGATTAAACCGCGCACTGCAGCTACCTTCTGTAATTAAGAACAAATTTGGATTGCCAGATAAAATTTTTGTTCCAACTCCTAATTCTGGAAAATCTACCAGCACATCAAGAATGTATCAGACTATTGTTCCCTTTGCGATTAAATATAACCTGAAGATCAATACTAAATACGATGTTAAGGATACAAAGGCCATTGCTGAAGCCCTTGGTAAAGAAAGCGGTACGGTGTTACTTGTCTGGGAGCATAAAGCTATTCTTAAAATTGTAAAAGCAATAGGTGTAGATGATCCAGGATTATCATGGGATGATAATGATTTCGATAGCATATGGATCATCAGTTATAAAAATGGTAAGCCTGTTCTAACAAAGGATCGGGAAAATATCAAACCATTAACGTCTTGTCCTTAAGCATACATTTCTGATTAATATCCTACGGTTATCTTTGTTCCAATGAATACGTTTGAAAAACTAAGGGAGGCTTTAGCGTTTCTGAAACCCTATAATGAATCCAATGCAAGGATAGGCGTTATTTTAGGAAGCGGACTTGGAAATTTTGTAAAGGAGATCAAAGTAACCAATGAAATTGACTATAATCTGATCCCGCACTTTCCTGTATCCACGGTAGAAGGTCATCATGGCAAACTTATATTTGGCTCAATAGGTGGTAGATCAATCATCGCCATGTCTGGCCGGTTCCATTTTTATGAAGGATATTCAGCCGAAGAAGTTGTATTCCCAATTCGTGTATTAAAGTTCCTCGGTGTCGAAACCCTTCTTATTTCAAATGCGGCAGGTGGTGTAGATCCATCGTTATCAATTGGCGATCTGATGATCATTACAGATCATATTTCATTTGCTACTAAAAATCCCTTGTTAGGTAAAAATGATGACAGAGTAGGCGCTCGTTTTCCTGACATGAGCGAACCCTATAATAAGGAATTGATACATAAGGCAAAAAATGTAGCTCTTCAAATGAAGGTGAATGTAAAGGACGGAGTGTATTTTGGTGTTACAGGCCCCACATTTGAAACAAGGTCAGAATATAAAATGATACATATATTAGGAGGGGATGCAGTAGGGATGAGTACTGTACAGGAAGTTATAGCAGCTAACCACTGCGGAATGAAAGTATTTGCCATGAGTGTAATAACGGATATTGGTATTCGGGAAGAAGACAATAAAATAACTCATGAAGAAGTTTTACAGGCTGCCAGAGAAGCAGAGCCAAAATTCTCAGCCATATTCCGGGACCTTATTTCATCTCTTGATCAATGATTAAAGAATTGAAAACGATTAAATATTTAATTGCTGTACTGGTTTTTTTATTTTGTTGTACAGCTTCTAATTGCTTTGCACAAAATCCTAATAGTATTTTAAGGAGTATCGGAGGTAGATCATCCGGACAGGGAGGGGCGGGAGGGGATAGCTTGCGTGCACGAAATAAGTTTGAAGACAGTATCACTATCCGTTATTATTATCTCGATTCAACAAGAGCGTTTAAATTTGATTCTTCCATTAGTGATTTTACAAAGTATTATCCTATTCCTTCTGACCATGTGTATTTGGGTAATACAGGCGCTGCTACAAAATCTATGTTATTTCAGCCGGATTTAAGGGAAGGATGGGACCCTGGTTTTCATGCATACGATGTCTATAAATGGAAGGTTGACCAAATTAAGTTCTTTAATACTACCCGTCCTTATACCGAGCTTGGATATTTGCTGGGATCGCGGGCTGAGCAGATCATACAGGTTTTCCATACACAGAATATTAAACCCTATTGGAACTTTTCGCTTGGATACAGACTTGTAAGCTCGCCGGGGCAATTCAGGAATCAACGTTCGAATCATAATAATTATTTGCTTACCTCCTGGTATCAGGCACCCAAAAAAAGATATAATAATTATTTCATTGTCTTATATAACCGTTTGCAATCAGAAGAGAATGGAGGAATTATAAACGATGGTTTCCTCAATGATCCCGATTATAAAGGGAAGGAATTTCAAATACCTACTAAATTAGGTGGCAGTCCTGTTGGAACTACTAATTTTTTTAATTCTACTATCTACACTGGCCATAAGTACCGGGAGTTTACTTTTTTAATGCGCCAGCAATATGACTTTGGAAAAAAAGATTCATTGGTTACCGATTCTACAGTAATTCCATTATTTTTTCCAAGGGTACGATTTGAGCATACTTTAAAGATCAATAATTCCAGCTATACCTATATTGATTTACCAACTGAAGGAAATCAATCTAACCTACCGGATACCGGTTATTATAATCATAATTACAATGCCCTTTACAATGGGATGGTTTTAAATGATTCAGTATATCTGGTTGATTCCTGGAAAGAAATAAATAACGACTTCTCCATTTATCAATTTCCCGACGCAAAAAACCTTCAGCAATTTTTTAAGGTGGGTGCACAGTTACAGTTATTGCACGGAACTTTTAAATACGGATCTAAATCCTTATATAATGTAATAGGACATGGCGAATACCGTATTCGTACTAAAAATCAGAAATGGGATATAATTACTTTCGGGAATCTTTATCTGAATGGAAATAATGTTGGCGATTATCATGGCTATGTGAGCCTGGAGCGATTAATTAGCAAATCTATTGGCACACTTCAGGTAGGATTTGAAAATGTGAACCGGTCTCCATCCTTTATATACGATCAAAGAAGCAGCTTTTATCTGGATAGTACCAATAAAAGTTTCACTAATGAAAATACCATTCATTTATTTGGTTCAACCATACAACCAAAATTGGGATTAAGATTAAGCGCTGACTATTTTCTGATCAGTAATTATTTATATATATCCGAGTACTATAAATTAAAGCAGGAAACTTCATTATTTAATATACTTCGCATCAATGCATTAAAAACCTTTAGGATCAGCAAACATTGGAATTGGATGGCAGAACTATACATTCAGCAAAAAACTGGTCCGGCTCCGGTTAATATACCCAACCTGTACACACGGAATCGTTTATTATATGAAGGCGATCTGGGCTTTAAAAATCTTTCTATTGCTTTCGGAGCGGAGGTTAAGTATAATACACCATACAAAGCTGATGGGTATTCACCTGTATTGGGTGAATTCAGTTTACAGGACTCTGTTACGATCAGCAACAATCCCGAGCTTGCGGTATTCCTGCATTTCCGAATCAGAGGCTTTAAGGCTTATTTCAGAATGGAAAATCTAAATAAAATGATTTTTTCTCATAATAATTTAGCAGCTCCTGATTATCCTTATCCCGGCTTTATTTTACGATTTGGAGTTTTCTGGAGCTTTGTAAATTAATTACGATTACTTTTTTTCAAAAAGGCAAAAACTGCCACCTACCCAATCTTTATCTTTATTGTATCTCACACCAATCATTTTCCCTTTGCTTAATCTTGATAGATTATTAGTGCCAATAGGTTTAGGACTATCTGGCGGCCATAGATAAAATAACCGTATTTCAGCCTTTGCCGGAATGTCGGGAGTAATGATGGCATTAGCATAATTTACTTTTCTTTGAATGATCCAGTTTTCTTTATCCTTTATAGCTTCAATATCTTTTTTACTTACATCTATGATCACACCCTGCCCCGCAAAGGAAAACAGAGGTTTGATAACATAATTTTCAAGATCATCAGGTATGCTTATTTCATTAAGAAAATGAGTTTCCGGAACATACTTGTTAGAAATAAAAGGCAAAGTGAATTTGCTTAATTTATAAAACCAGTTCGGATGAGGGATCCATGTAACATTTAACTCCTGCTGAAAGATCTTTCCTTTCTCCTGTATCTCTTTCGATTGCTGTTGAAGGTCATCAAATATTACCCTGTTGTAAATTCTCTTAATTTGTATTTTTTTACCCTTATTCATGTAAAACAAATCCTTTCCTTCTTTTATAATTTCTGTAAGGCAAACTATTTTAATTCCTAATAATTCTTCTGTTGCATAAAAGTCCACTCTCGTCTTTTGCTGGTGAGGTAGTATTTCAAGGAGTATCACATTTTCTGCCGGGCAATCTTCTACAATAATTTTGCGCAGCAGGTCTATATAAGTATCATCTGTAAAACCATTCAGATAGATGGTGAAATGTTCAGGCCACCAGAAATGCCTGGCATAAACATGCGGCAACTTAACTTCCCAGGCAAACAGGCTGGGAAATCCTTGCATTTCAATCAGCTGAGGTTCATAATCCCCCTTTTCATTAACACAAACACCAAAATCAAAAGCAATACATTGTGGGTGTTTATCTTCTCCTGGTACTTTTAAATGAGAGGGTATAGCCTTTTCACTTTTAGTGCTGTATTCGTTTGTAGATATAACCTCAATAATGGCTTCACACGCATCAAGCATTTTATTGGTAAATTCTTCAGGAACAAATATGGGTGTTTCCGCTACTCTGAATTCCAAATGTCCCGGATAAACATATTCAAGGTCATTAATAAACGCATTATATTTTTCTTCTGTAAATAATTTATTGTAACGATTTCTGATTTCAGGGATCATATTATTTATTGATTAATGCAAAGAAATAGTCAATCAATTTATTCATTTTATTCTAAAGAAGGCTTGCTGATTTGAAATAAAGCCTTTCCATTGATTGATATCTTTCCGGATAATAAACAATTATATTTGGAAATGTTTCTTGTCAGGCTATATAGGACATGGAAAACGATGTTTGTGGTAGTAGTACTATTTATAATTGTTCAAATAATTATTCTTATCAAAGGTGTTGAAACTATCCCTTTTTTTATTTTCAACTTATACAGCGGTAAAATTACACCTGCGGATACAACAAGATTGGTTACCTATTACATAAATGGCAAAAAGTTTAATACAGAGCATTTAATTAACCGCGAAAAAGAAACCTTGCTTGGCTCATATGACTACTACTTAAAGCTTAGATCAGGCGGCTTTCTCGCTACAGATACAAATACCATCAATAAAAGGTTTAAAGGAAAAATACCGGATCAGCTTTATCATACTATTTATAAAAGGCTAACGAATGCCAGGGTAAATGATAGCATTTATTTATACTGGTGGAGAAATTATTTTTCACAGGTTACAGATCAGCATATAGACAGCATCACAATTATTACTTCATCTATCTATTGGAAACCTGATTATTATCCCGCCAATGATACTCTTTCAATCCAGAAATATGTCTTTGCCAAAAGAGATTGAATTACTTCCACGAAAATTTATGGCCAGAGCTATTTATCTCTGGTTGCTTGTAATGTTCTTTTATTTTTTTATTCATAATAGTTTGGTACACCAATGGAGACAGCCTCCGTTAATCTATCCGCAAGCTGATAATGTTTACTGGATATTGCATATTCTTAATATACCCCAATTTATTATGGGGTCGGCTGTTGCCAGTTCCTTTTT
>JBJMLT010000216.1:0-4899 GCA_045805165.1 Flavisolibacter sp. | reverse complement strand
TATGTGCACCTGTACCAAACTTCAACTGTCCACTCAGAAATTGTGTTCCCCTAACATCTAAAGTTGAAACAGGATGAGCTGAATTAATGCCTACAAATCCGAAAGTATCAATAACAATTCTTGCCACATTTTTGGTAAATAACCGTAAAGGAACTGCATTCGTGTTCCCTAAAATGGAAGTAGGAGTAGCATTGTTATTACCTGTTAGGTTCCAGGATTGTGCAAAAGCTTCCAATGAGATCAACAAAGTTGATAAGATGAAAAATAGAGCTTTTTTCATGACAGAAGTTTTTAGTTTGAAGAGCAATAAAAAGAGAATAAATAGGTGGCGGCTTAAAGGAGGGTTTAAATAAGATGCTTAGTAATATAAGTTAAGAAGAATTTCAAAATTATTTATGTTCATCCAATTTATTTCCAAAAAATACTGATAACACGAGCCATCTATGGGAATCGAACCCATGACCTGTTGATTACGAATCAACCGCTCTGGCCAACTGAGCTAAGATGGCGGGAGGGAAATGCAAAATGAAAAATTAAAAATGTAAAATTTGAAACCCTTATACAATAAGGGTTATTGTAAATGAATCAAATTTTTTACTTTTTCATTTTACATTTTACATTTTTAATTAAAACGCTTTTTTCACTCCTTCATTCACTTTTGCGGATTCCGGATAAAGAACAGCCTTTACATAATTATTCATTGTTAAATACTTCTGCGCTGCCTTCTGAACATCGCTTACTGTTAATGCATTTAGCTTCTGCTCATAATCCAGAATATTATGCGGATCTGTTTTATCAATAAATGCTTCAGATAAATTAGAAAGCCAGGCATCATTGCTTTGCATGCTTACCTGATATTGCTTTCTCCATGTTTCCTTTACTTTGTCCAGATCTTTTTGTTCCGGACCTTTTTCCTGAATATTCTTTATAAGTTCGAATAAAGCAGTTGTAAGCTTGTCCACATTCTCCGGCCCGCATGGAAGATTGGCAGCCAGTGTATAATGCACATATGGCCTTTTTTGTATAGCTCCTCCAAATCCACCTCCATAAATGCCACTCATTTCTTCACGCAGCTTTTCAATTACTTTAATATTCAACACTTCTATCAATGCCTGAAATGCCATATTCTCTTCCCGACTATATTGAGTTTCTCCGGAGAATAATACAGAAATAATACTTTGCTGCTCTTTTCCCTTTTTGAAATTAGCATCTATAATTCCTTTAACCGGACGAAAGCCATTGTCTTTATACATGTGCTCCTCAGCCTTACCTGGAAGTGAGCCAAGATATTTTAACAGCAACGGCTTTGCTGTATTTACATCTATATTGCCTACGAATGTAAAATGAATGCCATCTGCATTACTAAATACCTGCTTATATATTTGTATTGCCCTGTCAAGATTGATCTGTGTATATTCTTCTGAAGTAGGAATTCGATTAGCCCATGGATTGCTATTGTAAATAAGTTTGGTTAAAGTATCCTGAAAGAAGATCCTTGGATTCTGTTTAAGGAATTGCAGGGAACTGGCTTGCTTGGTTACATAAGAATGGAATAATGTTTCATCCTTTCTCGGCTGCGTAAAATACAAATTGACCAATTGAAGAAAGGTTTCAAAATCTTTTACACTGCTTCCTCCCTGTATCCCTTCTTCATAATCATTAAGGTAAGGCTGCGCTTCCACTGTTTTACCTGAAAGGAATTTTTCCAGGTCGGTTGGACTAAATTCCTTCACACCCATTACAGTTGTTGCTTCAGCAGCATGCTTGGCATTGTACATGTCCTCCAAAGGAAAACGTTGAAAGCCTCCCCAACGCCATGCATCCATAATTATCTGATCATTTTTAAAAGTCGTAGGCTTAATGGTAATTGTAATTCCATTCCCAAATGTGAGATCTGTAGTACCTAACTGGCTATCTGTTGTTTCTTTTACCAATGTACCGGGCACTGGTTCATTTTCCATTAAGGATTTCGCAATTGCTTTTTCCTCATAAGGCTTTACCTCCTGATTATTAGCCTGGATAAGTTCTTTCAACAGATCGGCACTGGATGGCAATTTATCTTTCATGCTGGCAGGAGCAGTTAATAATGCAAACGCATTATTGGTAGCCGGCATTTTTGTAGCCACTTCATTTATCTCATTTAATGAAATGGTAGGCAGCACTTGCTGAATAAATTTTAACCTTTGTTCAGCTCCCGGAACAGGTTCCCCTTCCAGAAAATTATTTATATAATAACCCACCAGGTTACCAGATTCTGATTTATCTCTTTCCTTAAATGCATTTTCTGCCTCGTTCAATAAATTAGCTTTTGCCCTTTCCAATTCAGATGGAAGAAATCCATACTTACGAGCCCGATTCGTTTCTGCCAGCAAAGCATCCACTGCCTGTTTTGCAGATCCATTTCGTAATACTGCAAAAGAGGTAAAAGCTTCATATCCTCTTATAAATTGCGTCATTCCCGTATACCCATATACGAAAGGAGGGTTTTCTTTCTGTGTCAGCTCCTGCAAGCGAAGGCTAATTATAGAAGTAACAAGGTCCTGCACTGTTTTTTCACGGTAATCTTTCCATGTTTTTACTTTCTTTTCCGGACGAACAAAATTGAATACCTGTAAAATGGCATTAGTAGCCTCTTCATCTGTAAGAACCATTGCTTCGGGCCTTACTCTTGCCTGAATGGGTATAAGCGCCGGACGTTTTTTTTCATTGACAGGGTTTTTGAATGAAGCAAAATGTGATCTTATTTTTTGTTCTGCCAAAGCAGGATCTATATCGCCTACAACAACTACAGCCATTAGATCAGGACGATACCATTGCTTGTAAAACCTTTGAAGTACAACAGGATTAAATGCTCTTAAAATGGAGTCTTTACCTATGGGAAGCCTCTCAGCATATCTTGAGCCATTAAAGAGGGCCGGAAAATATTGACGACGCATTCTTTCCTGTGCTCCTTTACTAAGGCGTGATTCTTCTAACACCACTCCCCTTTCTTTATTGATCTCCGTTTTATCGAGAAGGTTATTAAATGCCCAATCTTCCAATACAGTGAAACCTTTTTCCAATACTTCCGGATTATCTGAAGAAATAGGCAGTATATAAACAGTTTCATCAAAACTTGTATATGCGTTCAGGTCAGCACCAAATTGTACCCCTACTTTTTGCAGATAGTCTACCAACTCATTTTTAGGGAAATGCTTAGAGCCGTTAAAGCTCATATGTTCCATAAAGTGGGCAAGTCCCCGCTGATCATTTTCTTCAAGGATAGAACCTGCGTTCACTACCAGCCGGAGCTCAACTTTCTTTTCAGGCTTTGGATTTTTACGAATGTAATAGGTTAATCCGTTAGGCAGCTTACCTACTTTAACTGAAGGATCTACCGGAACTGGTTGATCCAGTTTAATTTGACAATAGCTACTGAAACAAAGAACAAAAAGAAAAAAATAAACGCAATTCAGCTTTTTCATATAGGTTAATTATGTTGAATAAGTTCATTAAGTTAATTAAGAATAAATAACTTAATAAAATAAATTAACCTGATAAACTTAATTAACGGCTCTCATATTTCTTTTCTGCTTCCTGTGCTTTTTTAAAATAAAGCACCACCCCATTTATACAGTAACGCAGGCCGGTAGGGGGAGGACCGTCTTCAAATACATGACCCAGGTGAGATTTACAGCGACCGCACATAACTTCTGTCCTTTTCATTCCATACGAGTCGTCCGGAGAATAAATTATGCTTCCTTTACTTATGGGTTGGAAAAATGAGGGCCACCCACACGCACTTTCAAATTTGGTATCGCTTATAAATAATGGATTACCGCAAACAGCACAATAATAGGTACCAGCTTCATTATTTTTTTCAAGCGGACTGCTCCAGGGGCGCTCTGTACCCTTTTGGCGTGCAATATGATAAACATCTGAAGGCAGAATTTTTTTCCATTCTTCCTCAGTCATGTTGACCTTCGTTGTATCTGTATTTGAATAAACAGGATTGTTCTTATTGACTTTATCCATACGTATGATTTAAGAATTTCAGCTTTTTACTCTTCTTTAAAGTTACGCAGGATTATAGCCGATGGATTTAAAAAGAATGCAAAATATTGATAGTTCTTTTGGTAACTGCAGAACTATATCAACCTGTTAACTGTGTAAAACTGATTCCTGTTAGACAATTAGACATTAACAAGCGACATATAGCAATAATAACGATATGTACATTTTAGGCATTTTCTACCCTGTTTTTCACCATTTTAACGTAGGTTTGTTATCTAAGGTTAGTCAGCGCATATGTTCAATTTGATCTTGTTTGGTCCTCCGGGAAGTGGTAAGGGAACACAATCAGAAAAAATAGTTGCAAAGTTTGGGTTGATCCATTTATCAACCGGCAATCTTTTGCGTCAGGAGATCTCTGATAGAACCCCCCTGGGCCTTGAAGCCAAAAACTTTATGGATAAGGGACAATTGGTTCCCGATGAAGTAGTAATAGGCATGATCGATTCCTGCCTTGAAAAGCATCCTGAATCAAAAGGGTTTTTATTTGACGGTTTCCCCAGAACTGTGGCACAAGCTGAAGCCCTGGATAAATTACTTGCTTTAAAGAAAACAAGCATTAATAAAGTAATTGCGCTTGACGTAGTTGAAGAGGAGTTAGTGAGTCGCCTGCTGAAAAGAGGTGAAACTTCCGGCCGGTCGGATGATACCAATGAGGCTATTATCCGGAAACGCTTTTCCGTCTATAAAAAGGAAACAGAACCTGTTGCAGAATATTACAAAGACCATAATAAATTCGTAGTCATCCGTGGCATTGGAACTATTGATGAGATCTTTAATGCCATTAGTCTGACCTTAGAAAAAGAAATGGCAGCCAGGCAGTCTGTATCTGCAGAATAGCTTATAATT
>JBJMLT010000215.1:0-6899 GCA_045805165.1 Flavisolibacter sp. | reverse complement strand
TTCGTAATATACCAGAATGCTATAATTACAGCTATTAAGGCAATCCCTGAAACAAATACTCCCCAGATTCTGGCGGTTTTTCCTGTTGAGCCTATAGAACCGATTATTTGCTGAAGCCGGGCCTGTCGGCTGTTTTCAAGATGAGATATTACATTTATTATGCTATCCCGGATCTCATTGCCTCTATTCGTATTTATAAGCAATACTTTACCATTACTTTCTTCCGGATAGATTTCTTTAAGTATTTGCCTGCTGAAGCTTATTTTTTCATTCACCAGAAATGTAAGTCTGGTAAAATCTGTATCTGTAGAGGGGCTTTTTAATTCATTTTGTAAATGGTTGAGCTTTGTAAGAATTGATGAAATGCGGTTGTCCACATCATAAACTCTATTTTGCTGTTTAGAAATTACGGCTCCTCTTACATCGCTTTCCACGGTAAGTATATCCGCCTGGATTTGCCGGAGTTCATTCTGGACTTTTAATTCGTTGAAAATGCTTTTATTACCTCTAACGAGCCTGTTGATATTATAACCCGATATTACTTGCAGAAATACAATAATGATAATTCCTGCCAGGAATATCCATAGCACCATGTATCTGAATTCCGGTTTACGCATCAGGGTTTACGAATATCGAAAATACGAAAGGAGGCGGCTTAAGAAGGTTTGGAATTAAGTATATTTTTTTTGAAAAAGCGGATAACGGCAATAATGCAAATAATTATGCTTAGCAGGCTGATCAGCAGGATATACAGCCTCTTGTTGGAAAATATCTCAGTAAGGAAATAGTATTCCGAAGTGATCAGAAGTAAAAGAAAGAATATGAACGTCAAAAATTTTTTCATAGACAATAAAGAGATAGGCTGTATCAGTAGCCGTTCTTTAAAATATTTTTTGCTATCAGGCCGGGTACTTTCTTTCACGATGTTAGCATTGGTTGCGACCGTTAATCTCTCAGGCGAAAGCAAGAAATGGTACTTTAATTATAGAAATTGGATACTATCAACAATGCAAATGTATATCCAGGAAACATTAATAAAATTCCGGATAGGCTAAACCATAGAACGATTCGACGAATAGGAGATAAATAACGTTGAAATTATAACAGATTGAGCCTCTTGTTCAAATTAGTTTTGTGAGTGTCTGCTACAGGTATGGTTGTTTTACCAATACTTATGGTACCCTCCTGTATATAATCTATTTTATTTATAGCAACAATATAACTGCGATGCACACGTACAAATTTTGATAAAGGAAGTTTCTCTTCTATGGATTTTAAAGTTGCATGGACTACATGGAATTTTTGTCCTGTATGAACTTTGACATAATCTCCCATAGCTTCCAGAAAAATTATATCGTCTATACTTATGCGCTTAAGTATGCCATTATCTTTTACAAAAACAAATCCCTGTTCTTCAACTTTTACTTCTTCTTTATTGCTTTCCAACGCCTCCCTGGCTTTTTCAATTGCCTGTAAAAATCTTGGAAGACTTATGGGCTTTACTAAATAATCTACTACATTAAGTTCAAAAGCTTCTACAGCATAATCTTTCTTTGCAGTAGTAAAAATGATAAGTGGCTTTTTGTTTCCAAGCTTTTTGATCAGGTCAAGTCCGCTCATTTCAGGCATTTCAATATCCAGTAGAAGAACATCCACCTGCTTATTGTTTAAAGCAATGAACGCTTCCATAGCATCAGTACATTCGTCCACCTGCTCTAGATCTGGCACCTGCCTTATAAGCTGATTTAATGCCATGCGGGCAATCTTATTGTCGTCTACAATTAAACATTTCATGGTTAGGGTGAGTGATAAACAAATATACTTACTGCAAGCCAATTAAAGGAAGGGCTTTCTGCCGGATCAATTGATTAAATGCAGGTATCTCTGCTTGTTTTAAATTATTCAATTTCGATAATTGAATATTAATTTGAGCGGACAGATCATCATATACACTTCTTACCTGTTTTGATGGTGAAATATTTGCGCTGGCAGCAGCATCAAATACTCCCGCTAGTTTATCATTCAATTTTATTGGATAATTTAAAACATCCTGAATACTTTTAGCCTTAGTCTGATAAAGAGTTTCTTCTATAGAGCTAAGTTGCTTGATAATTGAGTCTGCCATATGCTTAACATCGGCCGGTACATTTTTGCCCTGTAAATCTATAAATGAATTGATCTGAGACCGTAAGGAGCGAATATCTTTTATTGCTTTCTGTACTTCAATAAATTTATCACTGACCTGTTTAAGAAATTTGAATTGTTCTTCGTAATCCTGTTGGGCAATCTTGTAATTAGGATCGGCTTTAATTATAAATGGAACTTCAATTGAATCCTGTTCTAATTTAAATCTTGCAAAATAATTACCTGGTGGGGCAGTAATGGCTGAAGGCGTGCCGTTCCACAGTATCATACCGTCATTCTTTTCAGGGCCAGGATACTTCATATCCCATACAAACTGATTCATACCTTTTTGAATATCCAGCATAGAGTCTGCCTCTTTTGCATTTGTATAAAACCTCTTAATTTCCTTGTGATCATTATCAAGAATAGTTATAGATGCTTTCACTGAATCTGATAGCTGTCTGACAAAATAATTAAATAGTACACCGGAAGGAGGATTCTGACCATAATTACCCTGAGTGCCGAAATTAGAATAGAACCTGCTTACCTGCATCCGGTAAGCTGGTGTAACATTAAAAACAAAAAGTTGCTTGTTCGTAATAGAATTGTTCAATTGCTGCAATACAGAAAGATCATCCAGTACATAAAAAGATCTTCCCTGTGTTGCTACGATCAGATCATTCTCTTTAATTGTAAGATCTGTTACAGGTGTTTCAGGAAGATTTTGCTGAAAGGGCTTCCAGTATTCTCCATCATTAAAGCTTATATACATTCCATACTCTGTACCAGCATACAGTAATCCTTTACGTTTTGGGTCCTGCCTAAGGCATCTTGCAAAATGCATTTTATTTATTCCATTCGTTATAGCTTTCCATGTTTTACCATAATCTTCCGTTTTATAGATATAAGGTGTAAAATCATCCAGCTTGTATCTTGTTCCAACAAAATAGGCTGCTCCTTTTTTAAATTGGTCTACTTCTACGCAATTCCACATCATCCATTTGGGAGCCTCTTTAGGAGTTACATTTTCCCAATTCTTGCCAGCATCTTTACTTACATAGATCAATCCATCGTCACTTCCTGACCATAAAAGATCTTTTTCTAAAGGAGATTCTGTGGCTGTAAAAATTGTACAATAATATTCAACTGAGGTATTGTCTTTTGTAATTGGTCCACCGCTAGGTGTTTGCTTTGATTTATCATTTGTAGTCAGATCAGGAGAGATTTGTTCCCAGGTCTGGCCCTCATTCTCTGTTACAAATAATACATTGCCGGCTGTATAGAGTCTTTTAGGGTTATGCGGAGAAAAAAAGATAGGGAAATTCCATTGGAAGCGGTATTTCAATACATCAGCTCCCGCCCCCATCGGATTATCCGGCCATGGTGAAACCGCGCGGTTCTCACCTGTTTTATGATCAAGCCTGGAAATATAGCCCCCATAATTGCCTCCGTATACTATATCCGGATTCAATGGATCTGCAACCACATATCCACTTTCCGCACCAGCCGTAGGCTCCCAGTCTTTATCGCCAATATAGGCACCATAAGTTCTGCTTTTTATTCTTACGGTTGTATTATCCTGTTGCGCTCCCAATATCCGGTAAGGAAACGAATTATCAGTGCTTACCCTATAGATCTGAGCGGTAGGTTGGTTCATTAAGGAGCTCCAGTTAGTACCTCCGTCAAAACTTATTTGCGCGCCTCCATCATCTCCCAGTATCATTCTGTTTCCATCTTCAGGATCTATCCACAGGTCATGGGTATCGCCATGAGGAGTTGAAACTGATTGAAAGGTTTTACCACCATCTCTGCTTCTCATCATGTTTACATTAAGTACATATACAAGGTTCTCATTTTTAGGATCTGTAAAAACCTTGCTGTAATACCATGCCCTCTGACGGATATTATTATCGTTGCTTGTTAAGCTCCATGTATTTCCGCCATCTGTTGAAGCATATAAGCCCCCATTTTTATTTTCGATGATAGCATATACTTTATCAGGATTGGATTGTGAAACGGAAACACCTACAATACCCCAAATACCTTTTGGTAAACCTTTATTTAATGAAATATCTGACCAGGTTTCGCCGCCATCCGTGCTTTTAAATAATCCACTCCCTTTTCCTCCACTCTCGAGACTATAAGGAGTCCGGATTACATGCCACATACCTGCATATAATGTATTTGCGTTTCCAGGCTCCATAACCAACTCACATGCACCTGTACTATCGTTGGCATATAAGGTTTTTCTCCAGGTTTTGCCTCCATCTGTTGATTTGTAAATTCCTCTATTAACATTCGAGCCGAATGAATGCCCCATTACTGCTATCCATAATGTATTTGGATCCCGTGGATGAACAACTATCCTGGAAATATGCCTTGCATCGTGTAATCCTAAATTCTTCCATGTCCTGCCTGCATCTTCACTTCGCCACATTCCATGCAAGCCTTCGCTTTCATTTCCTCTCAAGGTATTTTCGCCTTCTCCTACATAAACAATATTTTCATCGGACGGAGCAATTGCAACTGCGCCAATGGAGCCGCCAAATGTTTTATCTGTACTATTTTTCCAGTTGCTACCGCCGTCAGACGTTTTCCATACTCCACCTCCAACTGAACCAAAATAAAATGTATTCTTATTCCTATAGCTACCCGCTACTGCCGCAGAACGGCCACCACGAAATGGACCTATAAGACGATATTTAATTTTTGACAACAAGATAGAATCACCTGATTCAGATTCAATCTGGCTTTTTTTCTTTTGGCCATATGCAATAAAACTAATTGTGAACGAAAGCAAGCAAAGAAGTTTTCTCATAGCTCAGAATAAATTGAGCGGCAATTTAGTGATAATCAATTATCGAATCGTCTTAGCTTTATTTAAAATGGATACATTACTAAAAATAACCGGTAACCTTGTCGATGTACTTCAGAAAGAGATTTATGCAGCGGAGCTACAGATTAATAAAGGAAGAATAGAAAAAATTAGTCGCCTGAATGAGTCTGAGATCAGTGCTGGCTATATTATTCCAGGCTTTATAGATGCACATGTACATATTGAAAGCTCTATGCTTACTCCTGCAGAATTCGCCAGGTTGGCTGTAGTGCATGGAACAGTATCTACAGTAAGCGACCCTCATGAAATAGCGAATGTTTGTGGAATTCAGGGAGTCGAATACATGATCAATAATGGAGAAACTGTTCCGTTTAAATTTAATTTCGGAGCTCCAAGCTGCGTTCCCGCCACTCATTTTGAAACATCCGGCGCCATTGTCAATGCGGAAGATATTTCCATGTTACTTCAAAGAGATGATATTCTTTATCTCACGGAGATGATGAATTTTCCCGGAGTTCTAAATGGTGATAAGGAAGTATTTGCAAAAATACAATCTGCCAAGAAATATAATAAGCCCGTTGATGGACATGCACCCGGATTAATGAATGGAGAGGCCAAAAGATATATTGAGGCTGGCATTTCTACAGACCATGAGTGTTTTACAAAAGAAGAAGCCATAGATAAACTTTCCTATGGCATGAAGATCATAATCCGGGAAGGAAGTGCAGCAAAAAACTTTGAAGCTCTTATTCATTTGCTGCATGACCATGAAGATATGATGATGTTTTGCAGTGATGACAAACATCCTGATAGCCTGGTAGAAGGACATATTAATCATTTATGCGCACGCGCTATCGCGAAAGGAATTGATCTGTTCAAAGTACTAAAGGCAGCCTGCATAAACCCAGTTAACCATTATAAGCTAAAGGTTGGACTATTGCGAACAAATGATTTTGCTGATCTTATAATTGTAAAAGACCTTACAAAGTTTGAAGTAATTAAAACTTATATTAATGGGAAGCTCGTTGCTGAGAATGGACAAACTTTGATCGATTCGCGAAGTCCCGCTTTATTTAACAGTCCAATAAATAATTTTCAGTGTCATTCAAAGACAGTTCAGGATTTTCATTTTAAATGGAATGGTGAAAAAGATATTCCGGTAATTGAAGCTCTCGATGGACAGTTAATTACAACTAAGGCATTGAAGCCTGTTAAAGTGGAAAATGATCTTATTGTAACAGATCCGGATAATGATATACTAAAGATAGTTGTAGTTAACCGGTATAAAGATGCTCCGGTATCAAAAGCTTTTATTAAAAACTTTGGATTGAAGAAGGGTGCCATTGCTTCTTCTGTTGCTCACGATTCACATAATATTGTAGCAGTAGGTGTTGATGATGAAAGTATTTGCCGGGCAGTAAATCTTATAATAAAGTCCAAAGGTGGAGTTAGTTGCATAACCAGGGAATTAAATAATGATCTAAATGAAATGCTTTTGCCATTACCTGTTGGTGGATTAATGAGTGAAGATGATGGATATAAGGTAGCTCAAAATTATTCTGCCATAGACAAAGCAGCCAAAGAAGCCGGATGTACTTTATCAGCGCCCTTTATGACCTTATCTTTTATGGCATTGCTGGTTATTCCGCATTTGAAATTAAGTGATATGGGGTTGTTTGATGGAGATAAGTTTAGGTTGGTAGGGTAGGTCGTCAATCGTCAATCGTCAATCGTGAATGATCGGGAATCGGGGGTCGTGAATGAGGTTTTCATGAAGGGGTGGGATTATGATTGACTGGAGGTTGGCTTATAGTTGGCTTTGAGTTGGCTTTGATATGGCTTTGATATGGCTTTGATACGCTTTAAAGGGAGGAGGAAGGGGAAATGAAAAAGGAAAATGAAAAATGGGTTATTGCTTTTTAGTTTTTCCTGTATTATT
>JBJMLT010000214.1:0-8045 GCA_045805165.1 Flavisolibacter sp. | reverse complement strand
ATTTTTGATCTTGATGGAGTGATCATTGACAGTGAACCTGTTCATTTTGCAATTGAAGAAAGAATGTTTAAAGAGATTGGTATTTCAATGCCGCCTGCGGAACACCATTCCTATGTGGGCACTTCTTCTATCAATATGTGGCAAACTGTACTCCGTAAATATAATGTGCGGGCAAATCCATTGGAACTTACCTTAAAGGGCCGTTCAGATTATCTTGATTACCTGAAAAAAAGTGATCATCTTTTACCTGTTGAAGGAGTAGCTGAACTGATAAAGGATCTTTATAAGAATCAATTCAAATTATTGATAGCCTCTTCCTCTCATAAAGAAGTTATACATGCAGTTCTTGAAAGATTTGGCCTGAGTAAATATTTTAATGGTACTATCAGTGGAACTGAACTTATCAATTCGAAGCCCCATCCTGAGATCTTTATAAGGTCAGCACAAATGGTTCAATGCGAAGCATGCAATTGTGTTGTAATAGAAGATTCAGAAAATGGAATAAAAGCAGCCAAAGCAGCAGCAATGAAATGCATTGGATATTTAAATCCGGGTTCTGGTAACCAGGACCTATCCGATGCAGATCTTGTCATTCATTCCTTTGAAGAAATAAATGCTGGAATGATAAAACATATGAATGAAGATCGATGATTTTAAATTATATTAATGCCTGCTATCTGCAATGCAAATACAAGCCAGCCAATCTGAAGCTAAACTACACAGGGTACTTAATTTAAAAGATCTTGTTATTTACGGGATCATATTAATACAGCCTGTAGCAGCCTTACCTGTATTTGGCCATGCTAACGCAGTTTCAAGAGGACATGCATTAACCTCTATACTGATCGCTATGGTAGGGATGGTTTTTACAGCTATCAGTTATGGAAGAATGGCTAATTTATATCCTGCTGCCGGTTCTGCCTATACATATGTGGGTAAAGGCATTCATCCTAATCTTGGTTTTATAGCAGGATGGTCGATGTTCATGGACTATCTTTTTATTCCTATAATATGCGTCATATTCGCTGCCATTACCGCGAATCACCTTCTTGCTTCCATCCCATATTATTTATGGCTATTGATATTCGGTTTAGGATTTACATTACTAAATCTTAAAGGATTGAAGCTTGCTTCAGCAACCAATTGGGTGCTGATGATAATCATGAGCGCTGTTGTTTTTTATTTTATGGGAGCCGCATTTCATTATATCTTTTTGAAAGATGGAGTACATGGACTTGTTTCTTCAAAGCCTTTTTATGATCCTCATTGGTTTTCGTGGTCAGCGCTTGGTTCAGGAACCGCATTAGCAGCTCTCACTTATATTGGATTTGATGGAATAACTACACTATCTGAAGAAGTGAAGAACCCAAAAAGAAATGTAATGCTTGCAGCTGTACTTACCTGTGTCATTACCGGTTTGTGGAGTGGGGCGCAGGTTTACCTGGCGCAGTTATCCTGGCCAGACTGGAATTCTTTTACTAATGGATTAACCGATGAAGCTTCAAGGAACAATGCATTGGATACGGCTATTATGACTATTGCGAACAGGGTAGGAGGAAATGCTTTGGATTTTTCTTTAACTATTGTTCTTTTACTAGGCAGCATTGGTTCAGGTATAACTGCTCAAATAGGAGCATCGCGTCTTTTATATGGAATGGGTCGAGATGGGATTATACCGAAAAAGATATTCGGACATTTGGATAAAAAGCATTTTGCACCAAGTTATAATATATGGATCATTGGTGCGCTTACTTTGGTGGGTGCATTTTTTTTCAATTATGAGGAATGCGCACAGCTAATCAATTTTGGAGCCTTCTTTGCATTTATGGCGGTTAATGTAGCCTCTATCAGGGAATATTATTTCAAAAGAAATGACAAGGATATAAGAAGTTTCCTGATGTATTTTTTACCCTCATTGATTGGATTTGTTATCTGCCTTCTTATCTGGGTGAACTTACCAATGAAAACCTTTGTTATCGGAGGAAGCTGGATGCTTGCCGGCATAATTTACCTGGCCATTATTACTAAGAACTTTCAGAAGAATGCAATTCCTGAGGATTTGAAGTGGGAGGTATAATTATTTAATTTCTACTAATGAATCTAAAATAAAATAAGTATGCCTGGTCCCGGAGCTTACTGGTTTGGTAAAGAGGAAATGGATGCAGTAATTAAAGTAATGCAAAGCGGACATTTATTCCGCTATGGAGACGAAAACGATCCTGATTTCCTTCATATGGTAGCAAACATGGAAAAGAGTTTTGCTTATTACACAAATGCAAAATTTGCACTTGCTACTTCTTCAGGAACGGCGTCTCTTGTGGCTTCTTTAATGGCTTTGGATCTAAAGCCTGGCGATGAGATCATTGTTCCGGCTTATACCTTTGTAGCCAGCTATTCTTCCATCATATTTTGCGGACTCACTCCAATCCTCGCAGAAATAGATGAAAGTCTTACTCTTGATCCTAATGATATTGAAAAACGAATTACCCCCCGTACCAGAGCAATTATGCCAGTGCATATGTTAGGCAATAGCTGTAACATGGATCAAATAATGGAAATTGCAAAGAAAAATAACCTGTTTGTTTTAGAGGATGCATGTCAGGCTACAGGAGCGTCTTATAAAGGGAAAAAGCTTGGAACAATCGGGGACATTGGGGCTTATTCTTTAAACGTTTTTAAGACCATCAATAGTGGTGATGGCGGATTGGTAGTTACCAATAATGAAGAATTCTATGAAAGGGCTTTTGGCATGCATGATCAGGGACATAAGCCAAGTAGATTGGGTGTGGAAGTAGGAAAGAGAAACATGCTGGGTCTCAACTTTAGAATGAATGAACTTACTGCAGCGGTAGCCCTGGCACAATTAGGAAAGTTAGATAAGATCATGCGGACATTGCATGAAAAAAAGGAGAAGTTCAAAAAGTTGATCAGTGGTGTAAAAGGAATACGTTTTCGTAAGTTAAATGATGCGGAAGGAGAATGCGGAACGCTTTGTACCATTTTATTTGATGAAAAAGAAAGGGCACAAAAAGTTTCAAAGGCATTAGGATCTAAGACAATTGACCAAAGCGGATGGCATGTCTATTCGAACATGGAGCATGTGTTAAAATACCTGAAGGATATGGGGCAGCCGCATACAAAGGGTTCTTATCCAAAAACCGATGATATTCTTAGCCGGGCAATGAATATCAGCATTGGAGTTGTGGATGGCGGATTAGGGGCAGGATGGGGGATTAATATTAATTCCACTGATGAAGAAATAATGGAAGCTGCTAAACAGTTCATTGAAGCTTGTAAATAATGAAAAAATCAATTTATTGTAATGCAGAAAAGTTTAAATAAAGGCCTGCTGGCAACTATTTGGGCACTTATAGTATGTAGTAGTCATTCTATTAGCCAACAAAAGAATACAGATGCTAACCTGGGCAAGGGAACAATAACGGTATATGTTTCATCCATAGCGGGAGAAAGATTATCCAGGAAAAGGGATAATCATTTTAATGAATCTCATAATTATAATAATCCTATTATACAGGTAGATGATGATACTGTTTATCAGGTAATAGATGGTATTGGTGCAACATTCAATGAAGCCGGCTTATTATGCATAAATTCTCTTCCAAAAGAAGCACAGAGAAAAGTTTTTATTGCATTATTTGATACAGTAAAAGGTGCAGGTTTTACTTTAATGAAATCTCCTATTGCAGCCTGTGATTTTGCATCAGCCGGAACATGGTATTCTTATGATGAAATTCGTGATGATACTTTAATGGAACATTTTACTATTCAAAGGGACCTGGGGCCATCGGGACTAGTTACGTTTATTAAGAAAGCATCTGAATACGGGAAATTTAAAATAGAGTCACCGATGGACTTTGCTCCCGACTGGATGTACTACAGTTTAAGAAAAGGAGAAAAGCATATAAAGCCGCAATATTATAAATCGCTGGCTTTGTATTATTCCAAATATTTAAAATCCTATCTGGATAATGGCATTCATATAGATTTTCTAAATCTGTTTAATGAAGCCCATAATGACTGGTATTCCAATGTTACCTATTTAGAAATGGGAGATCTTATTAAAAACTTTGTAGCTCCACAATTGAAAGCTGATGGATCTGATGTAAAAATTCAATTGGGAGAAACATCCAATCGGCCGGAAGCACTACAAAAATTTCCTGAAGTTTTAAAAGACCCTGATGTAGTTAAAAATATTCATTCACTAACCGTTCATGGGTATGACTGGAATAAATTTTCATCTCTAACCAAATTACACGATCTGTTTCCACATCTGCCTATATATCAAACAGAAGTATGTTATGCAATGCCAAATAATGTTCCTAAGGGTGGACCTAAAAAGCTTCCGGTGTATGAATTTGCTGATGGTGAATTCTGGGGCAATATGATCGCTAATGATTTCAAAAGCTGGGCATCAGGGTGGATCTACTGGAATATGATACTTGATGAAAACGGAGGACCGTGGCTGGTATCAGAAGTACATGGGGATCCGGATCATAACAATCAGCATCCCGTAGTAATCATTAACAGGAAAACAAAAAAGATATATTATACCGGACTGTATTATTATTTATCTCATTTCAGCCGGTTTGTAAGACCCGGAGCTTATAGAATAAAAACATCAAGTGATTTATCACAATTAAATATTACAGGGTTTAAAAATGCTGACCACAGTATTATATTGAACATTATTAATAATGGGGAAATGACAAATTCTACTATTTTATATCATAACAGATCTGTCGTTCAGAGCCTGCCATCGCATTCCATAACAACATTAAAATGGTTGGAATAATTAATAAACTTCTAATTGTATTGATATGAAATCATTACACGCTGTTATTACAAAATTGACCGGATACTTAATTCTTTTTTTGTTTTTTGATAATGATCTGAAGGCACAAACAGCTGCAAAAGGAAAGTTTAAAGCAGCAGTAGTGAAAATAAATATCACTCCGCATGATTCGCAATATTTACTGGGATATAAAGAGCGAAAGTCGACAGGTGTTCATGATTCTATTTATGAAAAAGTTTTGGTAATGGATGATGGACTTACTCAATTTATTTTGATATCATCGGACATCTGTTTGTTTTCTCCGGTTGAATACGAACACCTTGCAAAAAATGTCAAAAATAAATATGGGATTGAAAAGACACAAATATGGTGGACGGTTACACATACCCACTCGGCGCCTGAATTAGGAGGTGAAGGAATTAAACTTATTTCTGGACGTGATAATCATGTACGTGATACAAACTATACAGCTATAGTTGAAAAAAAATTGATGGAAGGAATTGCAGAAGCACGTATGAAACTGGAACCTGCACGTCTTGGAGCAGGATGGGGATTTTCCCAGGCAAATATTAACCGCAGAGCAATTGACATAAATGGGACAGCCTCTCTTGGATTGAATCCGGATGGACCTGTTGACCGACGCATAGGACTATTGAAAATTGACAGAGTGAATGGAAAGCCGCTTGCTATTATTGCTAATTATCCAATTCATGGAACCGTACTGGGAGAGAACAGCAATGAGATTAGCGGCGATGTTCCAGGAATTGTTGCAGCTTATGTAGAAGGAAAAACAGGTGCTCCAGTTTTATTTATAAATGGCGCAGCCGGTAATTTGGCTCCGATATACAGTGTTTATGATAACCCTGAAATAGGACATCTCAACCAGTTTTGTGTATTGCTTGGAGACAAAATACTTGATGCTTATCACAAAATTCAAATGACTACAGATGATATCAATCTTAAAACAGGTCAAATGATTGTGGAAGCACCAAAAAGAGCTGATCTTATGTGGCCGGATTATTTGAATAATTATATCAGTGTGAAAAAGACTGGTCCGTCCATGGTTCGACTTCCAGTCAGTTTTTTAAAGATAAATGATGATATAGCGATCTGGAGCACTCCACTTGAATTATTTTGTGAATTATCGAATGAAATTCGAGACAACTCACCATTTCCTTATACATTTTATTTTGGTTATAGTAATGGATGGCTTGGATATTTACCTTCAGAATCTGAATGGCAACACGGGGGATATGAAACTTCAGTCACACCTTTCACCCCAGAAGCTGATAAATTATTAATCGAATCTGTAATTGGTTATCTAAAAGGAGAATTGAAAAGCAAATGATAATCATTAGTCCTTAATCAAGGTTTTTCTGATTAACCCTTTTAATCTTTAAAATATAATTCTTAATTATTTTTTTGCGCAATCAAATACTTGCATATATTTGCAAGCAAATACTTGCATATTATGGAAGTTAGAAGGGACGTATTTCAGGCTATTGCAGATCCTACCAGAAGAGAAATCATTAATCTGATCTCGGAAAGATCATTAAATCTTAATGCCATTGCCGAGAATTTTGATGTGAGCAGACAGGCAATTTCCCTGCATATAAAGATCCTTACAGAGTGTGGTCTGATAACTATTCATACGCAAGGCAGGGAAAGATATTGTGAAGCCAGGTTAGATAAGCTTAGTGAAGTATCGGCCTGGGTAGATCAATACCGCCGGCATTGGGAAAGTAAGCTTGATTCTTTAGAAAACTATTTAGATAAACTTCAAAAACAAAGAAAACATGCAAAGCGAAAAAAATAGTACACAAGACAGAGAGCTTATAATAACAAGATTATTGAATGCTCCCATTGAATTGGTATGGGAGGTGTGGACAGAACCTGAGCATATTGCTAAATGGTGGGGACCTTTCGGATTTACCAATTCAATAAGTAAAATGGAAGTAAAAGCCAAAGGCGAATGGGATTTAGTAATGCATGGTCCGGATGGAACTAATTACGATAATAAAAGTGTGTTTAAAGAAATAGTGAAGCATAAGAAAATTGTTTATGAACATGTTACCGGGCCAAAATTCATAGCCACAATTGAATTTGAGGCCCAGGGTGAAAAGACTTTTTTAAAATGGCACATGCTATTTAGAAGTAAAGAGGAATTTATACAAACGGTTAAAACCTATAAGGCTGATGAAGGTCTGAAACAAAATATAGAGAAGCTGGAGAATTATTTAAAGGAACAGCGGTTTGTAAGGGAACAATAATAGTAGTGATGGTGGTATTGGTAGTATTGGTAATAATGGTAGTAATGGTAGTAAATAGTTGATAGGTTGACAAGGGTTGGGCGAAGTTCCTCCTTGTCAACTTGTTAACCTGTTAACTGTTAACTGTGGATTGTGGATGTGGATAGTGGATTGTGGACTGCTTTTTTTATTTATATTTAAAGATGAAACGATTTGCGTATACCTTTCTATTTGCTATTATCTATTCTTTCTCTTTTGCACAGGTGAATAATGCTTCTGTCTCTTTAATTCCAATCCCTGTTTCATTGCAGGAAGGCAAAGGAAGCTTTGTTCTAAAGAATACTACATCAATTGAACTATCTGTTAATGATCCAGACGCGAGAAGAGTAGCCGGCTATTTATCGAAAAAACTATCAATGGCTACCGGATTTTCTATTCCGGTAAAAACTACAGCCCCACATGATAACATTATATCATTAGGTATTACAAACAACCGGTCATTAGGTAAGGAAGGATATACATTACAAGTGACAACGGATCATGTGAAATTGGAAGCGAATGATGCAGCCGGACTTTTTTATGGCATGCAGTCCCTTATTTTATTACTACCCAAAGAAATTGAGAGCAAGTCAGTAATAAGTAATATTCGCTGGACCATTCCTTCCGTTTCCATAACAGATTATCCCGCTTTTGGATGGAGAGGCTTAATGCTGGATGTGAGCCGTCATTTCTTTACAAAGCAGGATGTAGAGAAATTCATTGATGAAATGGTGAAGTATAAATTCAATCTGCTTCACTTGCATCTAACAGATGATCAGGGCTGGAGAATAGAAATAAAAAGTCTGCCTAATTTAACCAAAGTAGGAGCCTGGCGGCCAAAAAGGGAAGGGGCCTGGAGCAATACGAAAGCTCCCGATCCATCGGAGCCAAAAACTTACGGAGGCTTTTATACTCATGAGGATATAAAAGAATTGGTTCAATAT
>JBJMLT010000213.1:0-33989 GCA_045805165.1 Flavisolibacter sp. | reverse complement strand
TACGCGTAGAATGCTTTTCCGAACTGCGACAGGAGTCTATATCCTGTAGCTGAACCATTATTGGTTTGCGCGCCTGTACCTGCACTCAGCTGTAGATAATTTACATCCTGCAAAGCAAAATTGGTGGTAGCGGCTCCAAAGGTTTGAAAGTCATTTCGAACAGCTTCTACTCCCCCTAACAGGTTAAGCCTGTTTCTTCCAAATTCAAGGTTATAGGTAAGTGTATTTGCCCAGGTAAATGTAAGCTCTTTGGATTCCTGCATTGAAAGACTGTTAAATGATCTTACTGGTCCTTCATTTCCTATTAATGCAGCTCGTTTTGCTGTTGCATCCGAGTAATCAAATCCGAGACTAGTTCTGTAAATCAGATTTTTAATAAAGTTTAATTCAAGATATACGTTACCCAAAGCAAGGAATTGGTTGGTAGTGTTCCACCTGTTGAGGTATTGCATATCAACCGGATTATTGCGATCAGTATATCCGGCGCCGATTGGTCCTCCATAAGTCCCATCAGTTTTATAAAGTGGGATAGTAGGTGATAATGTAAGTGCAAGTCCCGGTGTTGGAGCTCCACCTACATCTGTTGTAGAATTTACCTGTGAAGTTCTCGCTAATTGAAGATTCTCGCCAATTTTAAAGTGACCATTAAAAGAGGATGTATGAGAATTAATGCGCGCATTGTATTTCTGATAATTTGTAAAGACTATAAGTCCATTATTATCATAATATCCCAGGTCCATTAAAAATCCACTTCTTTGATTGCCGGAAGAAATAGAAATATCATTCGATGTTATCAATGAATTTTTAAATAATGCATCCTGCCAGTTAGTATTTCCAACAGGTTCAGTACTATCACCCCCTACAAATGGCGCAATATTTACTTTATTCAGGACGGGATTATTAAAATCTCCATTCCAGTCATAAGTATATATTTTATTTACGAGATTATTTGGGTCAGTATGGTCATTGACGGCTGCTCTCCATAATGCCACTCCACGATCATGAGAATTCAATACATTTTCCTGCCAGGGTTTCTCCGTCTGGTTGGTAATGCTTGAATTTAACTGAATGTGCACTTTATCCCCTGAAGATGTTCCGTCTTTTGTAGTTACAATAATAACTCCATTGGACGCCCTTGAACCATAAATAGAAGCTGCAGATGCATCTTTTAATACCTGTATGGATGTTATGGCACTTGTATTAAGGTTTGCAAAATCTTCATAGCGTGTTGTTGGAACCCCGTCAATTATATAAAGTGGGTTTGTGTTTCCAAGTGTGTTTACACCCCTGATCAAAATAGTTGGTGCATTTCCATTCGCACCTGTTGGAGATCCGTCAGTCTGAATATATAAACCAGGTACTTGCCCTTGTAGTGCCAACATTGGACTTGAAGTAGGTGTATTTTTTATAGTGTTTACGTTAACTACAGAAACCGCTCCTGTGAGATCAACTTTCTTTTCAGATTTATATCCGGTTACAACTACGGTATTTAAATCATTGATCGATTCTTCCATTTCAATATTCAGGTTCTGTGTAGTATTAGTAACCTTAACAGTTAAAGGCTGCATACCAACATAGGATAAATTAATAGTTTCACCTACAGCAACATCAATTGAAAATTTACCATTTACATCAGTGGTCACGGTTTTGTTTTTGGTTTGAATGGTAACGCCCGGTAATGGCTCACCGTTTATTTTATGTATAATTTTTCCGTTTATGGTTTTTTGCTGAGCAAGTATTGCCCATGACTGCAATAATGCAAATACAATAATTATAATTTTTCGCATAAGTATATATTTATGTTGTTGGAAATTAAGGTGGAGTTGCTTTTTGCCTTTATTCTTTCATTTACCATAGTAAGATCATATTCCGGGCAAGCTCCCTTACAGGATGCAACAAAAGCACCTATGGAACAGGCGAATTGTAATACTTCTTCTGGTGGGGCTCTGTCAATTAATTTGGAAAGTAAAGCTGCCAGGAATGCATCTCCACTTCCAATAGTATCAATTACATCTACTGTGTATCCCTGATAATGATATATTTTTTCATCATTCAAATAAATGGCTCCTTTATCACCCATTGTAACTACTATTTGATTTATATTAAATTGACCTCTCAGAGATATTAATCTGTCTTCAATACTTGTATGATTGGAAAACCATCCGGTAATTAATTCAAGTTCCGCCAGATTTAATTTCAGGAAATCTGCATGTTCTAAAAGCTCTTCCACTATTCTTCTGTTGTAGTGCGGTGCTCTTAGGTTTATATCTAATACTTTGGTCTTGGCTTTTTCCAGAAGCCTGAGTAATGTACTTTTTGATTCATCGTTTCTTGCGGCAAGACTTCCATATACAAAGTAGGAGGCGGTACTGACTAAATTTGCCAATTTATCCTGCCATTCAATAAAATCATATGCTACTGGTTGCACAATGTCATAAACCACTTCATTATATTCATTTGGTTTTGCTACGGCCTTGCCGGTTTCCATGTTTTCATCTACCTGGAAATAATCGGTGCAAACTCCAAAGGCAGAGAATATGTCAAGCAATTTCTTTCCTTCTTTGTCCATTCCGATTCTGGTTATAACCGCCGGATTCTTGCTTTGTTTATGCAGATGGTACGCAACATTCATTGGAGCTCCACCTGGTTCAGATCCTGAAGGAAGAATATCCCATAATACTTCTCCGAAGCAAACAACATCATGATTATTTTTTTCAAAATTCATATTGATAAGTTTATTCATTAGTGTAATACCAATGTGTGCTCTATTTTTTCAAGTGATTGCCCTTTTGTTTCAGGCATTATCTTCCACACAAAAAATAATTGAGCGCACATCATGATGCAGAAGAAAAGAAATGTATTGCCTCCTCCTAATTTTTCTGCCAGGTAAGGGAAAGAGAATGCTATGCTTGCGGCCATTATCCAATGTGTTGCACTACCTAATGTTTGGCCTTTTGCCCTTACCTGGTTGGGAAAAATTTCTGAGATAAAAACCCAGATCACTGCGCCCTGTGAGAAGGCAAAGAATGCGATATAGATAAAAAGGAATATTGGAACAGCCAGTCCATCAAAGCTTACCGAATAAAATGAATAAGATACCATTCCAAGTGTGGCTATAAGCCCCACTGAACCAATAAGCATAAGTGTTCTTCTACCAATCCGGTCAATGAAATTCATAGCTAATAATGTAAAAGTGAAATTGATGATTCCCAGCCCTACAGTAGATAATAATGAAGAACTTCTTCCAAGTCCTGTCATTTCAAATATTCTGGGTGAATAATAGATAATCGCATTGATTCCCGATACCTGGTTAAATATGGCAAATAGCATGGCGAGCATCACCGGGGTTTTATACCGTTTTGAAAAGAGAGGTTCCTTTATTAACACTTTACTTTCTTCTTCTCTGGTTTCAAGAATTTCAGATATGATTTTGTCTGCAGTTTCCGGATTTATAATCCTGAAAATGGATCGGGCTTCTTCAATCTTGCCCTTTCTTGTTATAAGCCATCTTGGACTTTCAGGAACATATCTTAATAATATAAGAAACAAGGCAGAAGGAACAACCTGAATACCAAGCATTAATCTCCATGAATGTTCTCCTGTAAGACCTATTAAATAATTTGACAGATATGAAATGACTATTCCAAATACCACATTGAATTGAAATAGCCCTACGAGCTTTCCCCTTCTTCCTGCCGGTGAGATCTCGGATATATATATAGGTGCAGTAACTGAAGATGCGCCAACACCAAGGCCACCTGCAAAACGGAAAAATAAAAAGCTATACCAATTGGTCGACAATGATGTTCCTAAAGAAGAAATAAGATAAAGGAAGGCTATTAAGTAAAGTGTTTTTTTCCGTCCTAATTTATCCGATGGAGCAGCTCCGGTAAGCGCTCCTATTATAGTGCCTATCAGTGCAATAGATACAGTGAGTCCGTGTTGAAGAGTATTTAAATTCCAATATTTCTGTATGGATTGCTCTGCGCCTGATATAACTGCGGTATCAAATCCGAAAAGAAAACCCCCAAGAGCTATTACAAGTGACCAGAGGAAGACATTTTTTCTATTCATATAGCAATTAGTTTTCAGCATCCAAATTGAGGATTAATTAAAGGGATGCCTTTCACTATTATGCCTTTTTCATTTGAAATTGTATTTTCTTATAATAAAATGTTTAAGGTTAAAAATCAATCATTTACAATATGAAGCAGTTTCACTTTTTATAATTTTATATGTAGCTTTTTCAAAATCATTTCATATAATTTTAATTAGTTTACTTCTTTGACTCTCTTTGTACCCGATCGAATCTGTTTGATACGATTTTATAAATGAGTTTTTGATAATATTTATGTACTTTATAGGTAATGATTGCTATTTCAGCGGGATTTAAAGCTAAAGTGTGCATGTCTCATAATAAAGGAAGAAGATTCTTCTTTCTAGTGATCTTCATAATATCATTATTTTCTTCCTGTGCTGTTAACAATAAGGATAAAAAATACCGGGTTGGCTTTTCACAATGTACCATGGTTAATAAATGGAGGCAAACCATGCTTGAGGAAATGCAAAGAGAACTGGCTTTCCACCCTGAAGTGGATTTTATTATTCGTGATGCGAGTGGTGATACCCGGAAACAGATAGATCAGATAAAAGAACTTATTGATAAGAAAGTAGATCTTCTGATAGTTTCGCCAAATGAAGCACAGCCCATTACACCCATAGTTGAAAAAGCGATGGGAAATAATATTCGGGTAATTATTGTTGATAGAAGAACCTCTTCCCAGAATTACTCTGCTTATGTGGGTGCAAGTAATTATGAAGTAGGTGAAGATGCCGCAAGTTTTGCAAATTCATTCCTGAAAGGAAAAGGCAAAGTAATGGAAGTTTCGGACATCCCAGGCTCTTCTGCAGATATTGACAGACATAAGGGATTTTTAGATCTTATTTCGACTTATTCCGGAATTAAATATCTAAATAAAGTTTACCTGGAAGGAGATGTAAATCCTTCAGGAGAAAAATTAGCAAAGTTCCTTCAATCTGTCCCCGACATTAATTTAATCTTTGCACAAAACGACAGACTAGCATTATCTGCTTCAAGGGTATGTAAAGAAATGGGACTGGATCAAAAGATCAGTATAATTGGTGTTGACGGACTGGTAGGAGCAAATGGAGGTATTGATCTGGTAGAAAAAGGAATTCTGAAGGCTACTATTCTATATCCAACTGGTGGAGGCGAGGCTATTCTTACCGCAATAGCCATGTTGGAAAATAAGCCATTCAAAAAGGAAAATGGTTTAATGGCTACAATTATTGATTCTTCCAATGTAAGGATAATGAAGTTGCAGCTCGAGAAAATGCTTGCCCAGCAAAAAGATATTGACAGGAGACAAAGAAAAATTGAAGAACAAAGTGTTATTGCGAATAATCAGGCTAATATAATTGTAGCTATTTCTATAACCTTAGCCCTTGCATTGATTCTGGGCGGTATTCTTTTTTATTATCTGAAAGAAAATAAAAAGATCTATAAAAAGTTAGAGCTCCAAAAGAACGAAATATCAAATCAGCGAAATCAATTAATTGAAATGGTAGCTAAAGTAAAAGAAGCTACCGATGCTAAATTCAATTTTTTCACCAATATATCTCATGAATTACGTACACCTTTAACATTAATTCTAGGTCCTTTGGAAGATGCTTTATCCTCCCCAAAGCTTCACTTCACTATAAAAAAGAACCTTGATTTCGTTCACCGTAATTCTATCCGGTTGCTACGCCTTATCAATCAGCTGATGGATTTTAGAAAGATTGAAGAAAACAAAATGAAGCTTAACGCCACGGAGAATAATATTACTGAGTTTGTTACAGATATTACAAATGCGTTTAGTGATATTGCAAGAAAGAAATTCATTTCATTTAATGTTACCAGTAAAGTTAAGGATGTCAACTTGTGGTTCGATGTTACTATGCTTGATAAGGTACTATTCAATCTTTTATCTAATGCATTTAAGTTCACGCCAGAATATGGAAGAATTAGTGTTATTGTAGATAAGGCAAATGAAGACAATATGGTTAGTATTCGCATAGAAGATACGGGAATAGGAATGACGACAGAAGACATTAAGCATGCTTTTGAAATATTTTATCAGGGACATAGCGCTAATTTCCAGGGTACTGGTCTGGGTTTATCATTATCCAAAGAATTAATCAACCTACACCATGGAATAATAACTGTGTCAAGTTCAAAAGGAATAGGTACCACATTTATGGTTCTATTGCCTTTAGGCAAAGAACACTTGCGGCCAGATGAAATATTTTCAGAAAAACCCCCGCTTATCAATACGTACGAAAACATTAAAATATATACTACGGATATACAGCCCATTATCCGTCAAAATGAAAACATTGGCATACCCAAGGAAAATTCCATTCTCATAATTGAAGACAACTTTGACCTAAGGGAATTTCTTAGAAATTTACTTGGAGAAAATTATGAAATATATGTTGCTGACAATGGAGAAAACGGAAAAGCGTTAGCATTTGATATCATACCAGATCTGATTATTTCAGATATAGTATTGCCCGGACAAAGCGGGATGCAAATTACTGAAACTCTGAAGCATGATATTCGAACATCTCATATTCCTATCATATTGTTGACCGCGAAAGGAAGTATGGAACAACAAATTGCCGGAATTAAACTAAGGGCTGATGCATATATTGTAAAGCCTTTCAATATTGAATACCTGGAAGAAACGATAAAAAGCCTTCTTAATGGACGTGCGTTGTTAAGAGAGCATTATACAAGTGAATTACCTATTGAAACAAGATCTCATTCTCCAAGCAAAATAGATAGGAAATTTATTAGTGAATTTACGGCTGTGATAGAAAATAATATTTCTAATGAAGAATTTTCTATTGACGATATATGTAAGACAATAGGAATTTCGAGAGTCCAGCTATACAGAAAGGTAAAAGCTTTGATCGGTTATAACGTAAATGATTACATATTGACTGTACGACTTCAAAAAGCAAAGTTCCTATTGGCAAACGAAGACCTTTCTATCTCAGAAATAGCATATAAAGTTGGTTTTTCTGCTCAGGCATATTTCTCAACTGTCTTCAAATCAAAATTCTCCCTCACTCCTTCCGACTACCGAGACAGCAAAAAACCTACTAAGTTGTAGGGAGCAAAATTTAATTGTGAATAGGTGCCAATGATTCAATGGCATAAAAAAGCATTAGAAATATCATTCGATTGAGGAGTGCCTACAATACCGTCCAGCTGTGACAAATGATGAATAATGCTACAAAAATTAAAGCTTTTTCAATTCTTTCGTTACCTGTCTTACAAATTTGTCCTTATCTTTCTTCGCTTCCTTGATTGTAGCTTTTATGTCTGCTGGCATAGTTAAATACTTGTCTGACCAAATATAAATTTCCATAATTATTGGCAATAGGTCAATTCCTTTTTGCGTAAGTCTGTATAAGATCTTGGCTTTACTGTCGGGGTGTTCTAATTTCTCAATAACACCATTTTCTTCCAATGCTTTCAGCCTTGATGCTAAAATATTGGTAGAAATGGCTTCTGCCGACTTTAAAAAATCATTATAGGTACATTTTTTAAAAAACATTAAGTCCCTAATAATAAGCAACGACCACTTGTCGCCAAATATGTCAAGTGAGTTACTCAATGGGCAATCAGACCTTTTTTTATTCGTTTCCATAAAATATTTAAAAATAACTTGCAATTTGAAAGTTGTTTATATATTTGCACTTGCATTTTGCAAGCTAATTTACAAATTAAAAAATAAAACAAGTAAAATGAAAAAGAATATTTTAGTAACAGGAGCATCTTCGGGCTTTGGCTTGTTAGTTGCAAATGAGCTACATAGAAAAGGTTACAATGTAATTGGCACAAGCCGCAATCCTGAAAAAACCCAATCGTCTGTACCTTTCAAATTATTGACATTAGACATTACTGATGACCATTCTATCAAATCGTTTGGCAAACAACTTTTCAGTGATATCAAACAATTAGATGTATTGATAAACAATGCAGGTTTTTATTTGTCGGGACTTGCCGAAGAAACTACTATTGAACAAGGAAAGCAGCAATTAGAAACTAACTTTTGGGGAACTGTAAAATTGACCAATGAAATACTGCCTTATTTTAGAAAGCAACGTTTTGGCAAAATAATCACATTAAGTTCAATTATGGGCTTAATTAGTCTTCCAGGTGGTGCTTATTATGCAGCTTCCAAGCATGCCCTTGAAGGTTATTTCAGAGCACTTCGCTTTGAACTAAATGAATTTAATATAAAAGTAAGCATGATTGAGCCCGTGGGTTTCAAAACCAATATAATTACTAACTCTAAAGTTGCAGAAAATGAAATAAATGATTACGATGAATATCGCACAACTCTTAAAGATTATACAAAAGGTTTATTTGCAAAATCAAAAGAGCCAACTGCTGTAGTTGAAACGCTGTTGAAATTGGTTGAAAATGAAAAGCCAAAATTTAATCATCCCGTGGGCAAAGGGTCTTCTTTATTCCCTGCTATTCAGTATTTTTCATTTAAAACCTTTGAAAATTCTATCATTAAAAATATCAACAAGTTTAGGAAGATTTAGGTGTTGATTACACTGAAAAGCTCGACTTCTGTTTCTTTACCGCGGAGCAGTACTGTATCTATTTTTTCCCATTGGAAACCGTTCATTAGTTTAAGCCGGTTCATAAGAGGTCCCGAAACAAGGCAGTCCCGATGATATTTATTGCATTCATTTTGAATTCTTGCAGTAGTATTTAGCACATCGCCGTTATATACGATCTCCCTCTTAAGATCACCAATTTGAGCACTTACCACTTTGCCAAAATGCAATCCGGCTTTGAACTCTGGTTTTACTCCAAAGTTTTTGAAGTAACTATCCCTATTTTTAAGGAGGCTTTCCTGAAACATGAAAAACGTTTTCAGGCAATTTGAATTCTTTAAGCCATGCTCCACCTGCCATGTAAGAATTACTTCATCTCCGACATATTGATATATCTCAGCTTTTGTTTGTAGCACTGGTTGTGAAATTTCGTGAAAGAGCTCGTTAAGCAAAGTGTAGAAACGTACATGACCGAGTTGCTCCGCAATTGTAGTGGATGATTTCATATCAAGGAACATAAATATCCTTTCCTCCTCCCGTGGCTTTTGATATTGGCCACGGATGAATTTCCATAAGATCCCCTCTCCCAGCATGCGATTGATCTGCAAAAAAAATACAAGCAAACTATAGATGACAAGAGTATAAACTACTAATATCAATAGACCCAAAGATGTAACAAAAGCGGTTAGCTCATTTATTTTACGACCTTCGAACAAACCTGTTATAGTAGCCAGGGTAACAGTAACAAAGTAAATAACAGCGGTATAGAGCAAAGATTTGAATACAATAATTTTTGTAAATGACCATCGCCGAAACATTATTTCAGCCTTTGGGATCAGAAATAATTCAAGCAATCCAAAACTTAACCCTAAAGGGAATCCCACCAGCACGCTATTATAATTGAGGCGCTTTTCGCTGATTAATTGAAATAGTACTCCGGCAAAACTTGTAAAAAGACAAATTAAGGCGAAGGATTTTAATTTTCTGACATGATCAGGTTGCATAATGGAAATTAACGATTCCAATTAAGCTCCAACAGTTCCTGTCTTAACTTTTCCAGCTCTCTTATAATTGGCTATAATTACTCCGGTTGTAGTAACAATGCTGTCAGTTAATGTAAATGCTGCCGGAATGGTTCCATTGTCGAAAAGCTTTTTCCCCCTCCCTAAAGTTAAAGGATGAATTTTGAGTCTGAGTTCGTCTACCAGATCATTCTTAAGTAACAGATGAACGAGCTCACTGCTACCCCAAACCTGAATGTCTGAGCCTTTTGAATTTTTGATCTTTTTGATATCTGCAACATTCTTTATTACTACTGAATTTTTCCAACCGGTAACCAGAGGATCGGACTTTTTCATGCTTTTGGAAAACACATATTTTGTTCCTTCATTAATAGCCGGCCAAAAGTTGCCATGTTCAGGCCAGTAGCCTGCCCAAATTTTAAATGTTTTTCTGCCCAAAAGATAATCTGCAGGTTTCAATTCCTTTTCCATCACCTGACCATAAACTTCATCACCATATGATACAGTCCAACCGCCATATTTAAAACCGCCTGATGTATCTTCTTTTGGTCCGCCGGGTGCCTGCATTACTCCATCTAATGTGATCATTGATAAAACAATTATTTTTCTCATAGCATTCCCATTTTAATTGATGCAAATCTCGTCAACAAATATAGAGCCATTACTGTATCAGTCTATCCATTTAAAATAAAGTTTACTTTTCAATCAATTTTATTGTTTAGTAAAATAATGCTCTATATAAAATTTATCAGTCAGGAAGTTTTTTCTCCAGGCTGGATTTATCTTATCAAGTAAAAGGCCTTCGGCAAAGCCAACAGCATAAAAATTACTTCTCTTTTCAGAGGACAATTTCTCCGTTTCCAATTTATGGAGCTGTCCTTTGTAGAAAACATCCATGTAAGAAGATAATGACAAAGAGTCTTGCAATGCTATAAAGTAATCTGAAGGAGGATCGTTATGCAATTGCATCAAAAATTTGTATTCAGTATAGCGGGCAATTCCTTCCTGCCAGACCTGAAAAGAGAAATACCGATAATCATCAGGAGAAAGAAGGTCTTTAAATTTTTGTCTTTCCATATCATATATTTTAAATTTTTCTTTAAAGTGAGAACTATTAATGCTCTTAACTGCATTTAAAAGAGCCTTTTTATAGACACTGAATTGCTGTTCAACAGGTACCGAATTGTAAGGAAAAGCATAATTTAACATCCAGCCACCTGTATTATCACCTTTAGCCAGGTTAAGGGCTGTTACTTGCTGATAATAATCAGGATAAGTATATTCGAACTGATGAAAATGCTCGTGAAGTAATGTTATGATCCAATCTGCGGAACCCTTCTGTGTATTTTCTGCAGTACCGATAACGACGCAATTGACCCCGTTTACTGCGGGAAAAGTAGCAAGCAATTCTTTAGGGAATATTCTTTGGCGAACATATATATTAGTTTTTAAAAGAGTATTATAATTTAAAAAGTGGAAATCATCCGAAGGCTTAGGATGATTAATTAAATATTCCTCGCTATCAGTAACGAGTATTATCGCAAATGGAGTCTTTGAAATACCTGGCCAGATAGCATCACCATATTTGTTGTTGATACGAATAGCTTCTGCAATCCGGTACCTGTCCTTATTACTTATCGATTTAGATGACTGGCATTTCGCTGATGAAATGCAAAATAAAATGACAATTGCAAGAAATATCTTAATTGGAATGTGAAGTTTAAAAACTTTCATAACGTAATAATACGAATAGTTTCGTTTGTTGGTGCCTAATAAAATAGTGCAATGTGAATGCTGACGGATTATATGCGTTTGTACTATTTCTAAAACATTAGCCCTACATTGCATTAACCAATTTAAACTAATGCTTAGATGAAAAGAAAAACGTTTATCAGGTTGGGTGCGGCTTTTTCTGCAAGTCCGATAATTTCACGACTTACTTCCTGGGCGCAAGCGCCAAGACTGCAAAATTGGGCAGGCAATGTTACTTACAGTACCGGCAATGTGCAATACCCAAAATCTGTAAGTGAATTGCAGCAACTAGTTAAAAAGCATACAAAGTTAAAAGTGCTTGGTACAAGGCATTGCTTCAATACTATTGCTGATAGTAAGGATGACCTGGTATCTACACGAGACCTAAATAAGGTAGTTTCTCTTGATAAAAAAGCGAGGACAGTAACTGTAGAAGGGGGCATTAAATATGGCGAGCTTGCACCCTACCTTCATGCACAGGGATTTGCTTTGCAAAACCTTGCTTCATTACCGCATATTTCGGTTGCGGGATCTATAACTACCGCAACGCATGGCTCGGGTGTCAGGAACGGCAATCTTGCCAGTTCTGTCAGCGGCCTTGAAATGGTGATCGCTGATGGATCAATAGTAAATTTTTCTAAATCTAAAGATGCGGCAAAGCTCAATTCTGTGGTAGTTGGTCTTGGTGCTATAGGTGTTATTACGAAAGTAGCACTGAATATTATTCCAACCTTTATGGTAAGACAGCGGGTGTTCACGAATATGCCGCTTGCGCAAGTAAAACAGAACTTTGAAAAGATCATGTCTGCTGGTTATAGTGTTAGCCTGTTTACCGACTGGCAAAATGAAAAGGTTAGCGAGGTTTGGATAAAAAGCCTCGTAAATTCTGAAAAAGATCATAATGAAGCAGAATTTTATGGAGCCAAAGCGGCTACAAAAAATTTGCACCCCGTGATTGCTCAACCCGCAGAGAAATGCACTGACCAAATGGGAGTGCCCGGCGTTTGGTATGAGCGCCTTCCACATTTTAAAATGGGCTTCACGCCAAGCACCGGAAAAGAATTACAATCAGAATATTTTGTACCGTTTCATCATGCTGTAGAAGCTATTTCGGCTATAGATAAATTAGGAAAGGAAATAGGTCCGCATTTATTTATTACTGAGATCCGAACTATTGCTGCCGATAATTTATGGATGAGTCCATGTTACAATCAACGATCGGTTACCATTCACTTTACCTGGAAACCTGAAACCAAAGCAGTACTAAAATTGTTGCCCGTTATTGAAAAAGAACTGGCTCCGTATAATGTTCGTCCGCACTGGGGGAAGATATTTACCATTGCGCCAAATGTATTGGAATCGCGCTATGAGAAGATGGAGGATTTTAAAAAACTTGTTGCCTCTTATGATCCGAAGGGCAAGTTCCGGAATGCATTTTTAGAAAGGAATTTATGAATCAGCTTTCATACTGGTATATTTCACTATTTTTCCTTATCAATTGGTTCCCATAATTCCACTTTGTTCCCCTCTATATCAATAATGTGAACAAATTTTCCATAATCATATGTAGCTATTTTGTCAACAATAGTTACGTTTTCCTTTTTTAATTCTTCAACCAAAGCTTCTAAATTCTCTACTCTATAGTTTATCATAAAGTCTTTTGTAGAAGGCTCAAAATATTTTGTGTTTTCTGCAAAAGGATTCCATTGGGTAAGTCCCTTTTTTGTACTATCATCCATTTGCCGCCATTCAAAACTTGTTCCATACGGACTTGTGTCAAAACCAAGATGTGTTTTATACCATTCATTTACCGCTTTTGGGTCTTTACATTTGAAGAAAATACCGCCAATCCCTGTTACTTTTTTCATTTTTGTTGTTTTTTGTGTTGTTATTATTGTCTTATAGGCGAAACCAAAGCAAAATGATGTCGCAGTTATCAGGATTATTAAAGTCGCTTTTTTCATTGTTACTGTAATTATTATATTTCTTCGTTGTCAGGTACTTGTAAGTCTGTTATTGCTAAGTGTCTGAGAAGATATCTAAATTTTAGGGAGTGACCACGGTTTGCGGTAGTTTGGAGTTAATAAGGCATTCGCAGAAGGGTTTGATCTGAAATTCTGGGTTGCTTCGTTCCATTCTAATCTGGAATTTGTTCTTAGTGCAATATTTCCCATATGTGTGTAAACTGCTGCTAGTCTTCCTTTTTCAATTGGGCAATTTGGTTCCTTTCTTGAACGTATGCAATCCACCCAATTCTTTACATGGGTTTCGTGCGAGTCGTGGCCATTTTGGGTTGGCAATGCGCCTATTTTGTACTGACCGTTATCCATTTCAGGAAACAGATCCCATGATTCACGATCAATTACCAGTGTTCCATCATTACCTATAAAGGCTAATCCATAATTACGACCGTAAGGTCCTGTCTGTATTCCTGCGGTATGTTCCCAAACTATAGTATGATCCCGCATTTGATATTGCACACTCATGGTATCGAATGTTTCATGAGAATGATCGGGATAAGCGAAGTTTCCTCCTGCTGAAGATACAGCCAATGGCATTTCAGTAGCTTCTGTTGCCCACAAGGCCATGTCCATTAAATGAACTCCCCAATCCGTCATTAATCCTCCCCCATAATCCCAGAACATTCGCCATGATCCATGAAACCTTGTTTTATTAAATGACCGTTGCGGTGCAGGGCCTAACCACATATCAAAATCTACACCTGCTGGCACAGGTTCATCTGGCATATTCGGCTGTCCAATACCATAATTGAAATTTCCCCACACAAGTATCTTTCTGAGCTTACCAATTTTACCTCCTTTAATAAAATCCATTGCTGTCTTCCAATGATCGCCGCTTCGCTGTTGCTGGCCTACCTGAACGATCTTATTGTATTTACGAACGGCATGTACCATGCGATCGGCTTCATAAATGCTATTAGCAAGAGGTTTTTCAACATATACATCTTTGCCTGATTCACACGCAGCTATCATTTGTAAACAATGCCAGTGATCAGGCGTGCCGATCATCACTGCATCAATATCCTTATTCTCTAAAAGCTTCCTGAAGTCTTTGTACTGAGCCGGCTTTTTATTTTGGATCTTATATACATCGTCGACCCGTTGATTCAATACTGAATCGTCGATATCACAAATAGCTATACATTCTACATTGGGTTGCTTTAATGCCTGGTGTAAATCTGCAAATCCCTGGCTTCTTGATCCAATGAGAGCGACATTAATACGGTCGCCTGGACTTCCTTTTTTTGGATGTAGCGTTGATGCAGCAAAAGGGGCGATACTTACCGCAGCTAAAGCTTTTGAAGAATCGGTAAGAAACTGCCGGCGTGTTTTACTCATACAGCATAAGTTATGGCTTATAAAACACTACAATTTACTATAACCAGCAATGTTCAGCAAATAAGAAAGAAGTCAACTGAAAGATTTTATTATATCCCATAAGCTCTTTGGCTTTTCACTGAAATGTCCATTAAAAAAAACTATGGTTATTACTATGTATACAGCGAAACCGAAGATGATTAGTATTTGTGCGCGTGATATCCTTTGAATATCGTGCTTTTTGGTTACTTCACAGATTTCACCGGAACAGTATTTCGATTTGTCTTTGTAAAACAAACCATAGAATAAACAACCTAAGCAAATACCGAAGGCTGATTCAAAGAATAAGAATGAAAGGCAAATTAAACAGCCGGCAGCTGTTATAATGCTATATGAATTTACTATTACCAGAAGAAAGAACATTAAGCTTGCCAGGGCTATGCCAATTTTCCATGCGAACTTTTTTTGGGGAGCGCCAACATATTCAGGAACCTGCCTGCTGACTATTAAACGACCAATAATTAAAGAAGGAGAATACTTTGGATTAACAAATACACGTATAATCAGATCAGCAAGAAATACAACAATAAAATATTTAATCAGTAAGAAGTCCTGTTTAAACTGTATTATCAGAAATGAAATAAACATCCATAAAAAAAGAATTCCTGCTGCCGCTCTTATTTCACGTTCATTTAATACAGGAATGTTATATCCCTCAACATCCTCTCCAAATTTTACAAGTTTATTTTTCTTTCCCATTTTATAAATTTTTGGTCATGCAAGGTTCATTGATAACAAACCTTTGCTTTCTGTTCTCCTGAGATGGTATTAAAAGGCTCATGGCATTTACCATGAGCCAGTGCTTTTAACAGCATGTAAGTGTAACCGCAATGATTATCATGGCAATAAAAACCTGTTTCATAATTGTAGTTTTTGGTTATTAATAAATTTGCTTTCCTGTGCAAGGTTGTATACAAGTATACCTAATAAAGGGCAGCGCTAAAAGCCACTGTCTACAAACAGCAGTTTTTGGTAAACGAACAACGATAATCTGGAAACAGCAAAAAATGCCACTGAATAGAAAACTAATCTGTCATTTAAAACAGGGGTAAATATTTCTCAATAATTATTAAAGCTATTACTTGACCTGAACTATAAAAAAGAGAAGTTCCCTCTTAATTCCAATTGTCGATCTTCAGATCGTGAGGTGAAGGTTTTCCTTTTCCTTTTTCAACATACTCGCGAAGGCTTAAAAGAAATACTGCCCACTTCATGCTGCAATGAGCTTTAAAGTCAACTTCTTTTTTCCAGTTTCTATGACCGAAGATGATAATGATCTGATCGTCCTGTTCTGACAATTCAAAACTAACTTCCGTTCCAATCCATTCAGCCGGTCCATCAACGCAGCGCCACCGAACATATGAATCAGGCTTAAGCTCCTGAACCTGCATTGCCATGGAGCCTTTTATATCTCCCCTTTCTGAGCGGAAAGTGAATTGGATCTTTCCTCCTATATTTTCATCACCTTCAACTTCTTCAGTCCACCAATGTGCAAGACCGTCGATAGTTGATATTGCTTTGTAGACTTTAGCTGCTGTGGACTTGATACCAATACGATGAATAATGTGGACCATAACGTTAGTTTTGACAAACGTACAAATTTGCTACTTAGAATTACTAATGCGTTGCAGGGGGTAAATCTTCTTTAATACAACTTCATTTTAATAAATATTGGATCGTTTATGTAAAATGTAAGTTGGCGGCATCCTATGATTTTGCAACTGATACTATTCAATAAAACATGCCAATTATGAGATTGCTTTCCCTAACAATTGTTCTTTTTATTCAAAATTGTTCCTTTGCTCAGATAAAAGGTCTGACTGTAGAATCTACCATACAAAATGTAACCGTTTTTACGTCGGGTGCCAGAATAGAACGGTTGGCAACCGTTTCTATTCCTATGGGTCGTTCAGAAATTATCTTCACGGATCTAAGCAATCAACTGAATCAACAATCTGTTCAATTACAATCTGATGCAAATATTACTTTACTGTCGGTTCAGACTACAAAAGATTTCCTTCACGCTCATAAAATGGAACAGCAGGAAAATTCCTACCAGGACAAAATATCTTCTCTTCAGGATAAAATAGCCCGGGATAGCAAGCAATTAGAAGTTTTAAAAAATGAGGAGAGCATGCTTATAAAGAATCAGGAAATCGGAGGTCAGACTGGAGTAAAAACTCCAGAATTGAAAATTGCATTAGATTTTCAAAGGCAGCGATTTTCAGAAATCTATCAACAGGAGCTTCAGATACAGAAAACGATTTCAGATGAGAAGTTTGACTTATCGAATTATAGCAATCAACGTTCTGAAATCAGCAGGAAAAAGGATAGTGTAAATTATATAGTTACGGCTTTAATTGAAAGTAAAGAACCGAAGTCAATCAAATTTCACCTTCTTTATAATATAAAAGATGCTGGATGGTATCCTACTTATGATGTACGATTAAATGAAGTTTCACAACCTTTGAATATATTAATGAATGCAAATGTATACCAGCGAAGCGGGGAAACGTGGAAAGATGTTGCTTTATGGTTAAGTACAGGAAGTCCTAAAGATAATGCGACTCCTTCAATGCTTAGTCCCTGGTTGTTGAATTATTATGATCCTTCCGTATCCATTCGATCTAATACTATTAGGGGAATTATTACCGGCAGAATTACAGATGAATCAGGTCAACCGGTTCAATATGCTACCGTAACCTTACGAGGTTCTAAATGGAATACTATTTCAGATGCAAATGGTTACTTCAGGATAGAAAATTATAATGTCGGAGAATTTATTGAAGTTTCCGCTGTAGGGTATAAATCAAAAATCGTTGCTGCGAGAGTTGGCTACCTTACAATTGTACTTTCAGAAAATGTTCAGAAACTTCAAGAAGTAGCTATAACGGGTTATGGTATTTCAGATAGCTTAGCTGGAAGGGCTTCAGGTTTAGTAGTACGTGGTTCCACTTCAGTAATTCAAACTGTTGGAATATCTACTCAATATCAACCCACAACTATCGTTTATAAGATAGATGAAAAATATACTATTGAAACAGACAATAAAACCTCAACAATAGGTATTAAGCATTTTGAAATACCTGCTTTCTATGAATATCTAAGTATTCCAAAAACCGACCCTTCTGCATTCTTAAGTGCAAAAATGATTAACTGGCAGAATTACGATCTACAATCAGGAGAAGCGAGTCTATATTACGAAGGCAACTTCTTAGGAAAGACGTATATCGATCTTGGTATAGTTACCGATACCCTTAATTTATCATTGGGCAAGGATAATAGCATTAAAATTTCCAGGAAATTGGTAAGAGAGTTCAGTAGTAAAAAATTCCTTGGTAGCAATCGGACTGATTCACGACGATATGAAATATCAGTGAAAAATACCAAGAAACTGCCTGTTACAGTTACAATAAATGACCAGATACCCATTTCAACGAACAAAGAAATATCTGTAGAAGATATTAAGGTTCCTGAAGGCCAGTTGGATAAATCTACCGGGATTGCTACCTGGACATTTAATCTTAGTCCCAATGAAGAAAAGAAATTATCAATAAGCTTTAATGTAAAATATCCGAAGGAAAGTAAAGTGGTTTTGGAATAAATTATTAAATTAAATAGGAGCTAATTGTCTTCTTTAAAAAAATAAAATTGTCCTAATACAGTATACATTTTGTTGTTAGATATCTGCAGGTATTTATAGGGTAATAATGGATCCTTATATTTTCGTTGCGATCATTTAACTTAAAAAAAGCTAATGATTTTAGCCTATTAACTATTATTTTGTAGTTACCATCTTCGCCTTAACCAATTTATAAACCTTACCATCTGCCTTGGTTGTTATGTACAATTCACCATTGCTGTCCATACCAAATCTTATTTCCACTCTTTTATTTCCACAAAGCTTTTCAAATGTGGTTGGCGCACCATTAATTGCGATATTCCATTTTTTGATGGTGGCCTGTTTCCCAAACTTTAGGTCTTTTACATTGACAAAAAATAATTTGCCTGTACCAATATCGCCAAACAGGTATTTTCCTTTCAGCAATGGTATATTATTACCACGGTATTCAAATCCTCCTGAAATAGCAGTTCCTTCATCATGATCAAATTGAGCAACAGGATAGGTAACATGATAGATTGAATCATTTGGAGGAAGCGGATAGATTTTCCCCTGATCGTTAAAGAATCGTTCCTGAAATGTTCCTTCCCTGATTGGCCATCCATAAAAATGGCCCGGCAATATTAAATTGACTGATTCTATATTTGTCTGACCAATATTTACTGCGAGTAATTGACCTGACCTGGTCCAATTGAACCGGTGAGGATTTCTAAATCCATAAGCATAAACTTCAGGAGCGTATTTATTGCGATCATTATTTGCAAATGGATTATCAGCAGGAATACCATATTTTCCATTCCTGCCATTCCTACCGGAAGGATCTATGCGAATAATAGTTCCCCATATCCTATTTGGCATCGTTGAGACCAATGGGTGTCCTGATTCAACACTGCCGCCGTCTCCTATGCTAATATAGAGCATGCCATAATCTTTATCGCCTGGTTTTGCATGGCGGTTGAAAGAAATTTCCTGCATGCCATGAATACCTGTGGGCATATTGATGCGGAAAATTTCGCGGCCGGTACCTGAGAAAGGGAATTTTTTAGGATCTGTTTTCCATTCCGTGACTACCCATTGCATCATTACAGGTATAGAATCGGGATAATCGAAATCAGCCTTTATTAATTTAGGCGATTCTGTGTGAGTGGTATATAAAAGTCCGTTCTTAGTAAAATCAGGATGGAAAGCAAAGCTTCCAAAGCCAGTGGCCAATCCTGGCTGGTTAATGAAATTAGGTTCCAGCGTAGCCATATCCATATAAAGTTTTGGCTCACGATTTTCCAACTTGTATAATTTACCTCTTAGATCCAGAATAAAAAGATCGTTGGTATTTGGCTCATAATCGAGTTGAGTAATTCTTGTTAGTGGTGAATGCGTTGATGATGGAGGAACCTGTGTTATTTCTTTAATATCTACCAAAAGACCTGAGGTGCGGATGGAATCCGGAATAGGATTTTTGATGTCATTGGAATCTATTTTAACAGGTGGCCTTTCCTCTTTCTTTTTAGTATTGATATAGGCAATGATTTCATTGACCTCTTCATCAGACAGATCTTTAAATGATGGCATCACCGTTTTATATTTCTTAAGCAGTTTTTGCGCAGTGGCATCCCCTGATTGAATCAGCTTATTTGGATCTTTAATAAAAGCTTTAATCCAATTGACGGAGTTTTCTGAAGTAACGCCTGCCAATTTTGGACCTATATCATCCAGGTAAAATGTGTGACAGCTTGTACATTTATTTTCAAATGAAGTACGACCTTTAGCAATAGTAGAAGCATCTTCTGGTATGGACTTATTATCTTCAGTGGTTCTGGAATTACATGAAATCAAATACCATTGAACTATTAATAAGAATAAAATAAACAGGACCTTATTTTTCATTTTTGACAGCTAACGATCGAATATAATAATAACTTATTGGATGCAATAAGAAAAGGCCTTCATTAAAACATGAAATAGTGCCGTTATTCCCATTTTTAATTTAAAAGGAAAATGTTCGTTTTTATTTAATAAATTTCATAAGATAAATAGTATGGAACATTCTAACCGCAGGAAATTTTTAAAAACAGCTACCGGATTAATAGGGTATGCCGTATTTCCATTTTCGATTATACATAGCAAAAATGAGCCTCTTTTATCGTTTTCTACGCTTGGATGTCCTGACTGGACTTTTGAAACTATTGTAAATTTTGCTGCTAAAAATGGCTATACCGGCATAGAGTTGAGAGGCATAAAACGGGAATTGGATTTAACAAAATGTCCCGAATTCAAACCAGAAAATATCGCTTCAACTCTCCGATTGATGCAAAGTAAAGGTTTGAGGTTTGTTGATCTTGGATCCTCTGCCACCTTACATTATAGTAATGAAAAAGACCGGCAAAAGAACCTGGATGACGGCAAGCGCTTTATTGATCTGGCAGAGCAGGTCAAATGTCCGTTCATTAGAGTATTTCCAAATAATTTTCCGAAGGATCAGGAAAAAAAGGCAACCATGGAGCTTATTACAAGCGGATTGCTGGAACTGGCGAATTATGCAAAGGACAGTAATGTGAAGGTATTGCTGGAAACACATGGAGACCTGATATGGAGTGATGATATTAAAACTGTTATTGAAGCCGCCAATCATCCGCATGCAGGATTGGTTTGGGATTCAATTAATATGTGGTCAGTAACAAAAGAGCCACCCGGATTAGTATATGATAAATTAAAAAAGTACATATATCATACTCATATAAAAGATTTAAAGTTTACAGGAGATAAATTTCAATATACACTATTAGGCAAAGGAGAATCGCCCATTTTTGAAGCCATAGATTCATTAAGAAAGGGAGGTTATAAAGGCTACTATAGTTTTGAATGGGAAAAGTTATGGCATCCGGAAATTGAAGAGCCTGAAATAGCGCTTGCCGATTATCCGGTGGTTATGAAGGAACACTTTAAAAGACAGGTCTGAATTCATTGATCCTTATTTACCAGACCTTCAGCTAACGCCTGCCATTGTGCTTTTGAAAAACCATTTTTTGCACTAAAGCCTATAGCCACATTTCGCAGTTTATCCAAAGGCTTATTTGTTTCATCATTGGCTTCAATGTTACGGTCAAAAATAGAAGCTGTTACCTTCTTCCCTTCCCTTGTGATTATAAAAGTGCTTGTAGAACTTTCGGAATAAAAATGCGCAATGCTTTGATCTGGAGCTCGTGGATTCGCCGCAGGACGAACAATTATTGCAATGCTTTCAATTGTATTATCATTCACTTCTTTAATTTCTTCCACTTTCGCCCAATCATAACCGTCTCCTGCCTTGCTTCCCGGACCAATAATATCAATCCTAAAATAATCTCCTTTTTTTGCCTCCCTGTTTACCTCGTTACCCTTCTCGTCTGTTAACTGAAAGATGGCAGCTAAATTATCTGTAACCTTCCCCCAGTTATTTACATTTAGTAACCGTTCTCTGGCAATATTGTAAAATGATTTTGCATCTTTATCACTTCCAAATGTAGTGGAATGCTCTGCGGTAATTTCTTTCCCTTTTTTATTTTCCGGAATAAGGCCAGTATAATTTTTTTCATTCATACAATACTTCCTTTAAAACCTATGCCATTGTAAGCATAATGAAAGAAATAAAATAAACTTCTTTTCCTGTGCTGCGCCTCGCTATTCTAGTCTAATTTTGATATGGAATGAATAGAAATATTATTATTTATGCAGATGACGATCTTGATGATATTAACATGCTACAGGATTGTATGAAAGATAATGGTCAGGTAACCCTATTGCCTGCTTATAATGGTCACGATGCCCTTGAACTGATCGACCGCTTAAACTCCGAGCAAGTATTGCCGTGCCTGGTTATTCTGGATATTAATATGCCCGTATTGAATGGAAAAGATACTTTACTAAAAATGAAGTCTGATAGTAATCTTAAAAATATCCCTGTAGTATTATTCTCAACAACAATGACTACTGAAGACAAAAATTTCGCAACAACGAATGGTGTTGAATTTATCAGCAAACCGAGATCTTTTAAGGAATTGGAAATAACAACGAACCGTTTTTTAGAAAAATGCAATTTTGAGTTATAGTTATCCAGCCTCTGATTTAGTCATATTAATTAACAGATATATTCAAACAATTTTTAAAGTTGTGTTTACCATTTTATTCGTCGGTTATAAGTAAACGTTCATCTAATATTTTGGTTTTCGACGTTTTTTAAAAGCAATTTTACATCAGATAAAAAGAACAGTTAATAACACCACTATATTAGATGATGGCCCTTTAAGTTCAAATTTGGTTGAGGAATCAAGGCCCTGAATTCATTCAGGGCCTTTTATTTAGAAAACGCAAAAGAATAAATTTATGTATCCTTAATTTTGGGCTGCATATTTATAACAGACATAAATAACTAATTCGTTTGCCAATTCTTACTGATGATATTAAAGCGTTTGTACGCAGGCAAAAATTAGGCTTCGTTGCCACTGTTTGTCCGGATGGCACACCAAATCTGTCTCCAAAGGGTACCACAACAGTGTGGGATGACGATCACCTGGTGTTTGCAGATATTCATTCTCCGGGTTCAGTTGAAAATATCAGGAATAATCCATCTATTGAGATCAATATTGTAGATATATTTAATAGAAAAGGCTATCGGTTTAAAGGAAATGGAATGGTCTATTCAGATGGCTCTCTTTTCGAAGAAGTGGTCTCATTTTACAGATCTTCTGGAAGCAGGCACATAATAAAAAATATAGTACTGGTTAAAATTGAAAGGGTTTTACCCATTTATTCTCCAGCTTATGATAATGAAATTTCAGAAGCTGAAGTAATAAACCGGTGGGTTAATTATTATCATACACTTCATTAAAGGAATTGAAACTATATCAATAGTCGAAGGCCATCTGATACGATGGCCTTCTATATTTCCTGGAGTAATTTTTAATACCCAAGTAATCGTTATGTGAAATTATCTGTTCCTTCGGTAAGGAAATGACTAAAATAATTATTTATGAGAATTTTAAAATATTCAAGCTGACTCTTCAGTAGAACTGTAATGCGTAAAACAGAAATTTCTTTAAGCCTGTTCGGCTAATGATGTAACTGCTTTCGTTCCTACCTTATTCCAGTTTACTTTTTTCAATGCATCAGAGGCCCCGTCTTTAGCCTTATTTAAAACGTCTTTTACTTTTGGATTGTCTTTTAATAAGAAATAGGCTCCTGCAACTGCCCCGGCAATGATCAGGGTGGTAACTATTGGTTTCATAATGCTTTTAATTATTTAGTCGCAATTAATATGCCGGAGGATGAGCTAATCGCCGATAGCCGATTGCCGATAGCCGATTGCCTACACAGTTTAATGGTTGCTGTTTTCTCTTTCTATTATGAAATACTTTAAGTAAAAATGAATGTAACTTTCCAGCTCTTTCTCACCTTCTACGTCTGTTGTCCACCTCCCATCTTTTGATTTATAAAGTGTATATACTTCCTCATTTTCGCCAGGTACCCTAACAATGTAACCGGTCTTATGCTCTAGCTTTTTGCCTTTTGAAAATGGTAAGATCTGTTTGTGTCTCACTTTTCCTGATCGCACATTACCCAATTTATTCTCCGGAAGGTTAATAGTAAAATGCCCCATATAGTCTGGTTTTTGGTTTGGTGGGAATGTGTACGTTATCAATATAAATTTAAGAATTAAAAATGTTCAATTCTATAGTACTATATAAATATTAATATTAATTCCTGGCAAGCTTTCAAGCTCCGGTGCTTCCCAGCCAGATGCCTGCTGCAAATACAATAGGACCATTCTCTGATTGGCATTATATGCATTGGTTTGAAAATATATTTTATAAAAAACTGCCCTAATTCCAAAAAAAGGAATATTTTGAGCTATACCCTAACTAATTGCAAGAACCTATGTATTGTGCGAACAAGTGCCTTATTCTCAATGTACTATTGTTAACCTTCTCAGCTTCTTACTGTCAAACAAGCTATGTTGACCAGATTCCCCAATGGAAAAAGTTATTTCCAAAAGAAGATGTAATTGCTGCCAGCTACAAAGAAGTAGTCAATTTCAGTATTAATCCCAATCCAAAGCCTGATGAAGGAATAGTTCAGGCCTCCGTGCAGAATGAAATGACCATTCTGCCATTGAAAGATTATGTAAAATATGAAGATGGAGTTGGATATAATGATGAGATCTCTGTAGATAATCTGAAAGTAGTTAGTCCTGAAGGAAAAGAGGTTTCAGTCCAAAAAACAAACGCTTCCTTTAATGAAGACTATGTATTTCACAGCGATCAGAAAATATGCATCTATAAATTTCCACTAAAGGAAAAAGGAAAGCCTTTTACCTGCTCTTACCTGGAAAATTTCCATGATGTAAAATACCTTACCTCCATTTATTTTCATAATCATTTTGCAGCTGCGGAAAGGATTATCGAATTCAACATTCCCTCTTGGATCGATGTGAAGCTGAATGAATTCAACTTTCCAGGATATACTATTGAAAAAACATCCGTTAAACAGGGAGATATTACAAAGGTGACATATAAAATGACGAACCTGCCCGCATTTGTTTCGGAGCCGCATTCTCCCAACCGCGCATTAAGTTATCCTCATGTTATTTGTGTATGCAGATCTTATAACGATAAAAACCAGCAGAATACTCTTTTTTCCAATGTAAAAGACCTTTATAGCTGGTACAGCTTTGTTTGTTCAGACATTGGTAATAAACCGGACGATCTGAAAGCGAAAGTGAGTGAGCTAACCTTCAATAAAAAGACTGACCTGGAAAAGATCGAAAGTATTTTTTACTGGGTGCAGGACCATATCCGGTACATTGCTTTTGAAAACGGCATTATGGGATTCAAGCCTGATGCCGCACAGAATGTGCTGAACAAGAAATATGGCGATTGCAAGGGAAAGGCCAATCTGCTTAAGGAAATGCTTAAGCTGGCCGGTTTTGATGCCAGGCTTACATGGATAGGCACATCAGATCTTCCTTATGATTATTCCCTCCCCTCTTTAACAGTTGATAACCATATGATCTGCACAGTGATCCTTAATGGAAAAAAATATTTTCTGGATGGGACGGAAGAAAATATAGCTCTCAACGATTATGCCCAACGGATCCAGGGCAAGCAAGTGCTTATAGAAGATGGAAAAAATTACATACTGGAAACTGTTCCCCAATTCCCTTCTGAAAGAAATAAGGAAATAAAAAAAATGACCCTTTCCATTTCTGATGATAAACTTATCGGAACCGGCGAGGTTATTTATAACGGAGAATCGAAAATATCAGTTCTTGGAGCATATGCTTCCATACGCAACGAAAATAAGCTGGATGACCTGGCTAATTTTATAAGAGAAGGAGATAATAATGTAGAAGTTTCTGAGATCAAAAATTCTGACTTTAGCGAAAGGCAAAAACCATTACAGTTAAACTATCACATAAAAGCAAGCAACCAGATCACAAAAGCGAATAATGAACTATATATTGTAATGGATTGGGATAAAGACTTCACCTCACTTGAAATGCCGGCTGAACGTATAAACGATTATGAGTTCAATCAGAAATATTATAAGGTAACAGAAACTGAATTAACGATCCCTGCAGGGTATAAAATTGAATCACTTCCTGTAGCAGTTAAAAAATCTAATCCTGATTTTTCCTTCGAGGGTTCCTATCAAAATAAAGGAAAAACGATTGTATATAAAAAGACCATTATTATTAATAAACCTATCCTCCGAAAATCAGATTTTCCACAATGGAATACTTTTATTTCCGACATCAACAAGTTTTATAACGATCAGGTAGTATTAACTAAATAGAAAGGAAGCGATCATACAAGTTTTATCCTTACACCTGTGCTTAACCATCAAATTTTCATTACATAAAATCAAATAAAAACAACTCTATGTTTCGTAAATGCTGGCTTGTCTTTATGACACTGCTACCTTTTGTGGTTTATGCACAAACGCCTCAGCCTGGTATGGTGATTGAAAATGAATTTAAAGAAACTACGATCCCGGATAAATGGAAAAATGAAAGTGCGGTGATCATTGGTCAGAAAAGTGAATACCTTTTCTCACGTCTTTCGCTGAACAAAAATTCCGCTGTAGTTCGTATCAGCGAATACATACACAAACGGATTAAGCTTCAGGATAAAAACTCGCTTGAGAAATTCTCCACCTTTTATTATGTCACAATGGGCAAAGATGGTCAGGCCGATTATAACATCATTAAAAGTAATGGCAAAGAGATCAATGTGGATATGAAGACTGCTATTGAAGAAGAAAAGGACATACCGGCTATTTACAAGCCTATCTATTACAAAATGAACATTAAATCCATGAAGATCGCTATCCCTGCTCTCGAAGTAGGTGATATCATTGATTACACAGTGCGTTCTACTATTGACTGGGATATGAAAGAGAATGGAATTAATTTTTCTCCATTCATATTTTCCCTTTCGAACAATTATCCAACCCTATTCCAGGAATACCGTTTTACCATGGCCAATGGAATGAAGGTTCGTTACAGGGCATTTAATGGTGCTCCTAACATTAAGTTCGATCCCAAAGCATCAGTGTATGGAGATAAGAATTCCTATCTCAGTTATTATTTCCGTGATAAGGATCGTGATAAAACAAATGAAGAGCGCTGGAGCTATGATCTGAGAAATACACCAACTGTAAAATTCCAGGTAGTTCTCCTATCCATCAATGATGAAGATTCCAAAAGTCTTGGCGAAGCAACCGTTGACCGGTCTGGACTTGATATTGACAATGTTTACAAAAGATACATTGGTGCAGGAATGTATATGACACCAACAGTAAGCTCACTGGTTGGCTATACTACGGAATATGTAATTAAAAAGAAAGCTGATGGAACCATTAAAACAGATGATGATGCCATACGTGAATCGTTTTATTGCCTGAGAAAAGTTTTTTTGGAAATGTATTATAAAGGTCCGGTCCATTCAGATCTTGAAAAATACATTACCGGCAAAAAGGTCTATAAGAAAGTATTAGCTGCTGAAAAGAAAGAGGGAGCTCAAAAAGAAGAAAAGGAAGATGAAGTAAGGATAAAAAGTCTCACATTCGCTTCAGCCCTCCGAACTACATTGGCTGCATTGAAAATCCCTTCTGAGCTTTTTGTTTACGAGCCTCGCACATTAGGTACCTGGCATGATGCCATCTTTATGGAGGAGCTGGATTATATACTTCGCGTAAGATATAAGCACAAGTATTGCTACCTGGAACCGTTTAACAACTTCGATTCTTTCGGAATGCCTTATCCTGAACTTGAAAATGCTGAAGGTTATGCATTGGGTTATGAAGAGGCTAACAGTTATATAAGAGCAACTGTTCCTGGTTCCACTGTAAATGATAATATTGATCATGAAGATATAGGGATCAGTTTTTCAACCGATATGAATACTATCAGGGAAGAAAGAACAAGCACCTATCTCGGTGCTGAGAAGCTGGGTCATATTGAAAAAGCCAATATTGATCGGGAGTATCTGAATTATGATTTCAACAAGTATTTCAATCCGCCGGGACAAAAGAAAAAAAACGAACAGTCAGCCATAGTTCCTGTTAAATATGAGGAAACAGATAAGGATGACCGCGTAAAAGAAAGGAATGATCTCTTTGAAAAAGAGTTAAAGGAAAACTTCGATGTTGATAAATATGAAGGATTTGAATTAATAAAAGATGGACGGTTTGGCGATACAGCATGGCTGCAATACAAGGAAAAATTCACCTTGAAGAAAATGATAAGCAAAGCAGGCAGGAATTATATATTGGACATAGGCAAACTAATCGGGGGACAAATTAAGCTGGAGCCGACTGAAATTACTACGCGTCAAACTAATATCTGGATACCTTATGCAAGAAAGATAGAAAATACAATCACAGTTACACTGCCTGATGGATATAGTGTGGATGGCTTGCAGGATCTGACGAATAATATTGACAATGAAAGTGGTACATTTATAAGTACAGCTAGGCTGGAAGGAAATGTTCTTACAATTACTACCCAAAAACAATATAAGAAGAACTTTGACCAGAAAGAAAACTGGCCGAATTATGTAGCATTTTTAGAACCGGCATATAAGTTTAGCCAGAGTAAAATTGTTCTGAAGAAAAAACCATAATTGAAGGATCGCTGATAGCCGACAGCCGACTGCCGACTGCTGATTGCCGAAAGCTGACCGCATCTCTGTAAATCATAAATCATAAATTCCAATGAGGACTATATTATTTATAAGCACACTAATTTTTTTATCTTGTAACTCACCTAAGCACAACACTGCTTCCGGCTGGATCTCATTGTTTGATGGGAAGTCATTGAATGGTTGGAAGGTAGGGAAGCATGCAGAAACATTTAAGGTGGAAAATGGGACCATTGTAGTTAATGGACAAACATCTCACTTGTTTTATGATGGTCCGGTAATGGATCACAACTTCAAAAACTTTGAATTCAAAGCCCAGGTATTAACTTATCCGGGCTCCAATTCCGGTATCTATTTTCATACAAGATACCAGGAGGACGGCTGGCCTGAAAAAGGATACGAGGTACAGGTAAATAATTCCCATACTGACTGGCGCCGCACGGGAAGTCTTTACGCTGTAGATGATGTAAAAGAAGTATATGTTAAAGACAATGAATGGTTCACAGAATATATAAAAGTGCAGGGTAAAAGAGTAATTATAAAAATCAATGATAAGACGGTGGTGGATTACACAGAACCCGAAAATGTAAAAAGAGAAGAAGGAATGAAAGAGCGACTCATCTCCAACGGAACCTTCGCATTACAGGGCCATGATCCTAAGAGTAAGGTTTTGTTTAAAGATATTATGGTTAGACCGCTGACGCAATAGCGTTAACAGTTAACAGGTTAACAAGTTGACAAGGAGGAACTTCAACCAACCCTTGTCAACCTGTCAACTTTTCAACTTGTCAACTTGTCAACCTTCAACCTTTCAACTTGTCAACTTATCAACTTGTCAACTCTCTCTTCTGTCAACTATCACCTATCTGTCCCACCCCACTCCTTTAATATAATTTATTAAAGTAGTATCAGTTGAAGATAATGGTGGAATCCATAAACTTAAACGCTGCCTGTTCCAAAAAAGCTTTTCAGAGTTACCAGTTTTTGCAAAACTATAGCGATAAAGTACGGCACGAATGTATGTTGGCGCTTTGTCACGAAATGGATTATCTGCAAATAATCCCAATATTTGTTTGTCATTATGAAGCATTTTCCAAACAAGATTGAATGTCCAGGGATATTCTTCAGGAGTTGACATAGATGCAAACCACATCTGCCAATCAAGCCGCAATTGGTATGGAGCTATTTGCGGTGGCCGCTTATTCAATAACACAGGGAGTCCTTTGTAGATATAAGGTTTCCAATTGGCCTTATCAGTTGAATCATTATCGGCTGTTCCTTCAAAAACTACATTATAACGCTCCTGTCCTACCGAGCCAAAAGCCCCATAGGTATTTACAAGATCTAACGGATCGAATGAAGTATTCATGATCTGGCCTGGAGAAATTATATTCAATGCAGGCTCTATGCTTAATAATGCAATTAATGCTGTTATAATCCATGCGGTAGTCATCATAGGTTTCGAATATTCTGCTTGTTCATTGGCAACCTGTGCTTTTCGTACTAAAGCTTTAGGTAGCATTTTAGACCAGAAGCCATCATCAAAGCAAGCAAGTGCAGGCACAATAGTTAGCCAGTTCAAAAAAGAAAGATTGCCACTTAATATAAGAACCAATTGCAATGCTATCATTATAATTCCTGCAATATGTCTTCCTATTCTGGGCCAGAAAGCAAAGAATGGAGCAATTAGCTCTGCCACCCAGTTGAACCACACTCCTATTTTTAACACGGAATGAGGTAAAAAATGAAACCATCTGCTTAAAGGGCCAGGGATCGGTTGTGTTTCAAAATGATAATATAATGCGGTTCCACTTCGCCAGATTTCATCTCCGCGCAATTTTATCATGCCAGCACCCAACATAATTCGGCAAATAAGCCAGCGAAATAATATAATAATGGGTAAAGGAGGAGGATAACGTGGAAAGGGTCGCATATCTAAAAGCGGACAAAGAAAAATAGCAAGGAAACCGGTTTCTGTAAGTTGTATCTCCCATCCGTAACCATACCATTCCTGCCCGACATGAACATAAGACATATAAAGTAGCCAAAGAATAAATAGGATGATCGCATTTGCATAGCCAGCCACAACCAGTAGAGAAAGAAAAAAACCTATCCAGGCAAAAAACAGTAAAGTAGCATCCGAATGTGCAAACCAAAAAATGGAGGGTAAACGAATAAATCCTGCACTTTCTCCACCAAGTGCACTGCTTATTCTATGCAGATAATTTCCAACCGGTAATAATCCATGCGAACCTATCAAAGGAATGATCTGATTGATCGCTACAAGAAAAGCAATAGCATAAATAGCTCCCAGGAGTCGAAGAATTAAAAAACGCGTAAGCCAGTACGTAGGAACGTATCGTGGTATGTTTGAAGGTCCAGGTTCACTAACCAATGTATTTTCTGCTTCCATTTACTTTCCTTATGGAAGATAATAATTATGTGAGTTTAATTTATTGCTGTGCTTAATAAAAAAGCATTTATAAATTACAGTATGAATATATCTTTTAAAGCTCTGTTTGCTGCGTTGTAGCCACACATGCCATGAACACCACCTCCTGGTGGTGTAGAAGAAGAACAGATGTATATTCCTTTTGCTGAAGTTCTGTAAGGAGAAAAACGAAGTGCAGGCCTGGTGAATAATTGTCTGGCATCAATAATACCTCCGTTAATATCGCCTCCGATATAATTAGGATTATAGTTCTCTAGCATCGAAGAATTCATGATGTGTTTTTCCAATACTATATCTCTGAATCCGGGTGCGAAGCGTTCCACCTGATTTTCGATCCTTTCAGTCATATCCACATCAGATCCATTTGGTACATGACAATAGGCCCACGCGGTATGCTTGCCTGCGGGTGCGCGGGTTGCATCAAAAAGACTTTGCTGTGCTAATAACACAAATGGTTTCTCGGCATGTTTTCCTTTAGAAGTTTGGAATTCAGATTCCGCGATCTCCTCAAAAGTATTTCCCAAATGTACTGTACCTGCATTTCTGCATTCTTTAGATGTGAATGGGATTGGCTCTTTCAAAGCCCAATCAATTTTAAAAATACCCATTCCATATCTGTAATTATTCAATTGCCATCTATAAAATGATGAAAACTTTTGTCCCGCTATTTCCAGTAACTGCTTTGGTGTAACATCAAAAAATAACGCATGAGAAGAAGGTAACTGATCTAGTGATCGTACAAAATAATTCGTTTGTATTATCCCTCCCAGAGAAACAAAATAGGAAACCAATGCATTGGCAATGGATTGCGATCCGCCTTTTGGCATTGGCCAGCCATAAGTATGTCCCAATGCCATTAATACTAAAGCAAACGCAGATGTTGCCGGGTTAGACAATGATTGAATCGAATGGGCTGACATTCCTCCCCATAATCCTTTTGCCTCGGTTGTTTTGAAATGCCTGGAAAAATGAAGTGCAGATGTAATTGCTTTTAATCCAAAACCGGCCATTACTAAAGGATGTTTTGGAAAATGCAGAGGGCGTAATATTTCTGGTAATAATAGTGGCCATTCTTTAACAATGGGACCCAATAATTTTAAATACACTTCTTTATCATTCCCAAGATGCTGTGCAGTTTCATTAACTGATTTTAATAACACAGCAGCGCTTCCGTTATCAAAAGGATGCGCAGCCTGAATGGGTGGATAAATAAATTCTAATCCATGCTTTTCCAGCGGTAGCTTTTTAAAAAATGGTGACGATACAGCTAAAGGATGGATGGCAGAACAAACATCATGTATAAAATGTGGAAGAGTTAATTCAGCAGATCGTGTTCCTCCGCCTACGATATCTTCCCCTTCAATTATTAATACGGAAAGCCCCGCTTGTTGCATAGTAATCGCGGCAGCTAATCCGTTAGGTCCGGAACCCACTACAACAGCATCATAATCTCTCTTATTTAATTTCATCTCTTTTGCAAAGGTCAGATTTCATGATCAGATCTGTGACACTTAAAACAAATGCAATAGTGAAATTAATCCATAATGATCATGGTCTTTAAAGGTCGTTCAGCATTCAGCCATTTGGGAAATTCATCTTTCACTTCTGAAAAATGAACATAATTAAGTTTATAAGATGTAGGCCTGATGAGTTTTTTTCTTAAGCAATTAATAGAATGTTCAAAATCTTTTTGTGTTGCATTACGGCTACTCATTAAAGTTGCTTCCCTTTTATGGAAATCAGGATGGGAAAAGGCAATAGGTTCTTTTTGTATTCCTACCAATACAAACCTGCCGGCCTGACCTATATATTGAAATGCATTTTCCATTGCTTTCAGACTTCCCGTAGCGTCTATTACAACTTCCGGTAATTCATTATTAGTAATTTCCTTCAATTTAGAAAGGGCATTCATCGTCAAAGGATTGATGACATCTTTCACACCTAATTTATCTCTGCAGAAATCAAGGCGCTGATCACTCACATCCATGGCAATAACATTTGCTTTCGCAACATGTGCCATCTCCATTAAGCCTACACCTATGGGCCCGGCTCCAATTACTAAAACTGTTTCGCCTGGCTGCACTTTCGCCCGGTCAATTCCATGGGCAGCTACAGCAAGAGGCTCGATCCATGCCAGCTCATCATCACTCAATCCTTCTGCATGCAATAATGAATAGGAAGGCACAATAACAAATTCAGACATTCCGCCATGCTGATGCACGCCAAATACTTTCAGATTACTGCAGCAATTTGTATGTCCTTTGCGGCAGGCGGCACATGCTCCGCAATAAAAATAAGGCATGCAGGTTACGTGCTCTCCTTTTTTAAATCCTTCGGCATCGCCTTCAATGAATTCAAGCGCCAGCTCATGACCTAATACCCGCGGATATTCAAAATAGGGTTGAGTGCCTTCATATGCATGAATATCCGTACCGCAAACGCCAATACGCTTCACTCGTAACATTGAAAATCCTTCCTTCATCATAGGTTTTACTGAATCTATATATTCCATCACGCCCGGAGATTGAAGGATCAATGTTTTCATTAAAAGAGGTTTTGTCCGCTAATTTTTAATGCATATGCATGATGACCTGGAATTACATCTGGTACATTTATTTTCAGTGATTGATCGTCTCTCGTAAAACTGACCTTACCATACCCTAGTAGATCTATATTTTCTATCGTACCTGTTTTATAAGAGCTGTTAGTACCAAGTGCCTTAATGTTTACTTCTTTGGAAGCAGGCCAACCCATAAAGAAAGCATATAGAACATTGCCTTTAGTTGTAAAGCGTATATCCTCCTCCGTTAGTAGCTTTCTACTATTCTCATTGAACTGCTGCCCTCCTGAATTCTTCTTAGTGTTTATATTGTCTGTGGCTGGACCTTCACCAAAAATTTTCCAGGGCCGCGTATCGTATAT
>JBJMLT010000212.1:0-4022 GCA_045805165.1 Flavisolibacter sp. | reverse complement strand
TGCCAAAACGGTATGTAAAGGTTGCTGTTACCTGACGAAGATCAGGACGTGCAAAGAATTGAACGTAGATATTTGAATAGGCTGTTAATCCCCTGAACTTTTGCCAGGCAAAAGGATCACGCACATTCAGTCTCAAGGTTCCTTTTCCCTGCAGCACCTGCTTTTGCAAGGCAATACTCATTTGTCCAAATGGTTGTATCACTGCCAGTTGATCTACATTTTTATACCTGTAGAAGCCACTTAATTCACCTGTAAGTCCTTTTGCTTTTGATAAAGTAAATGAATTGGTGAGGTTTATCATAAACGAAGAATAGTCCAGATCTATTGGCTTCGTATCATATATACCTGAATAATGATTATTAAAGATATTGGTGAAGAGATTGAAATTCCACCATTTGGTTAATGTTCCCGGAATAGTAAGGGCAAGTCCAATATTTTTAAAGCTCGCTACATTTTCTGAGGTATTATAGGTTATTTTCTTTTCGATGTTCTGCCTTAACACCTGTGAAATAACATCTGTTGTAGCTGTATAATTTACTGTAGCAATGTATTTGCTTTTAAAAGAATAGCTCAATTCAAAATTGTTTGTGAATTGCGGCAACAGATAGGGATTACCAACCCTGTACGTGAGCGTATCGAGGAAATAGGTAAACGGATTCAGGTCCTGATAATTCGGGCGGTTAATTCTTCTTCCATAAGAAAGTGTAAGCTGATTATTTTTATTCAGCTCATAACTGAAATAAGAAGTGGGAAATAAGTTGGTGAAGTTGCGCCTGAAAGTAGAATCGTTCGTTACCTGGTGACCTTTTGCAATTGTATTTTCAAGACGCAGGCCTAATTGAACAGAGAATTTTTTGAATTTCCTGTTTATATTGACATAGGCTGCATTAATATTTTCATCATATATAAAATGGTTGGATCTGCTATCAGAAACCCATGATTTGTCCTGAAGCTGTCTTTGATAATCCACCTGGTTATCGTTAGTTACATAACTTGATTTGACACCAGCTTCAAAGGTTCCATTTTTGAGTGGATGACTATAATCTGATTTAAAAGAATAGATATCGATATTGGACGGCAGATAGCCTTTTAGAAATAAAGGTTCATTGGAGATCTGGCCACCCTGGTCAAAAAAATCGGTAGTAAGGGTCATTCTCGATACGTTATTATATTTAACGTAATCGAAATCGGCAGTCAATTCTCTTCCAGCTGTATCAAATAGGTGCTTCCAGTTAAGATTTCCGGTAAAGTTTTTAAATTCAATCCTATTATTGGTTGTAGAAATCATCCTGTTTTCAAGCTGACCATTTGGATCCTTTGTATCTGTTACTGTTACGGGAGAGGGATGGCCAGAAAAAACAAAACCACTCGCTACTGCACCGAGGATATTCTTCTTATCGGCGTAATAATCAATTCCTAACTTTAAAGTATGGTTATTGTTGCCGAACTTAAAATGAGTGAGCTGATCTACATAACCCTCAAGAGTACCATTTGGATCAATCAATTTCCTGTTCAAGGTTAAAATATTCCGTCCCTGAAAGAAATTAGGATTATAATTTCCAAATAAGTTTATTTTTTTCTTTTTATAATTAAAGTTGAAACTGTTCTGAGATTTTGGCGTGAGATACGTATTGCCGTCGCCGTTATAAATACTGATAGTTCCACCTAAAGTAATACTACCATTAAATCCTGCAGCCTTTCCTTTTTTAGTGCGGATATTTATAATGCCGGAATTACCAGAAGCATCATATTTAGCGGAGGGATTGGTCATGATCTCTATCTGATCCAATGCAGATGCCGGCATATTCTTCAGCATATTAGCCAGATCGGTTGCAGAAAGATAAGTGGGTTTGCCATCCATCATTACGATGACTCCTGCTTTTCCTTTCAGACTGATATTGCCATCATTGTCCACACTTATACCCGGAGACTTTTCCAAAACTTCCAGAGCAGTAGCACCGGCATTAGAAGGTGAAGCATCTACATTAACAATTGTCTTATCGATCTTTGTTTCAATAAATGGCTTTTTTGCAGTGACGGTAACTTCATTCAGGTCTTTGGATCTCTGATTTATTACAAGATCAGGAGCAGTAATATCATTCCCATTAATTTCAAACTCATCAGAAAACTTTTTAGAAAACCCAACAGAGGTTACTGACAAAAGGTATTTACCTGCTTTTATATTTAAGAATTCGTACTGACCTGCTTTATCAGTTACAGCCAGCTTAACTAAAGAAGAATCTTTTGCTTTTAAAAGCGAAACTGTTGCAGATTGCAATCGTTTTGCGGATCCATCCATTACTGAGCCTGAAATTTTTCCTGTCGTTTGAGCACTGGCCGAGCTAAATGCAATGATCATTAATGAAAGTGTAAAGATATTTCTCATTATTGGCTGGTTTATTCTTTAATCAGTGCAAAGATTTAAATCAGTTCTTTAGAAAAATATTGAAATATGATAAGATGAAAGGAAACTATATAAAGGGTAATTGAAACTTACCAATACATAGACGGTTCTATATCATTACGAAATACATCGTTGTTAATGATTAGCTAATTAGCTGTTGGGCTAATTAGCTAATCAATTAATTAATTTCCCTGTCCGACTTTTACGCGGTTTTGTTCATCATCAGCACCGCCAGATTTCCTATGACGAACATCTTTAATTGGCTTACCAAAACGATAAGTGAAAGAAATATTAGCAACCCGACTATCACGCCTGTTAGAAAAGTGAGCAAGTGTATTTCCAAAATTTATATCACCAACAGGGAACTGAGTTGAGAAGATGTCTCGCACACTCAATTTCAATGTGCCTTTAGTTTTTAGAATTTGTTTACTAAGACCACCATTAACAGCTCCTAAAGGTTGTATGATAATTTGACCTTCAACACCTTTGGTTCTGTACCAACCACTCAATTCGGCTGACCATCCTTTTTTAAAACTAAACTGATTGTTTACATTGAAAAGAACATTTGAAGCGGCAATATCAACCATTTCACCATTACCTCTGCCATTATTTATCAAACCATGGAACCTGTTATAATTATAGTTTCCATATAACATTGCCATCCACCATTTCGTAACATGCACCTGGGCACTTATAGAAATACCCGCTCCGTCCCTAATGCCTATATTCCCACGGCTAACAATAGTTGCATATCCTTCCTTACCATTTACATCTTTAGCCTGCTCAAAGGTTTCGTTCATATAATCCTTCGTATGACTATAATTCAATGTTGTAGTCAAAAAGCTTTTAAAGGTGTGAGATAATTCCATATTATTTGTGAATTGCGGTTTCAGGAAAGGATTACCAACCTGATAAGTATATTCATCAAGGAAAAACATAAATGGATTCAGATCCTGGTAAGCCGGCCGGTCAATTCGCCTTCCAAAGGATAATGCAAACTGATTATTCTTATCGGCCGCATAGCTCAAATAAGCAGTAGGGAACAAACTTCCATACCCTCTATTAAAAGATGAATCTGTACGTGTGGGATTATCAAATTGCTTTCCGTTATAAGAAGTGTATTCATATCTCAATCCTAACTGCACTCCGAACTTTTTAAACTGCTTATTATAATTCAGGTAAGCCGCATTGATATTTTCATTATATAGAAAATGATTTGTTTTACTATAATCTACTATTTCCCCAGTACTATAAACGTTAAAATAATTGGCTGCATTATTTGTTTGAACGTAGCTTGATTTAACTCCAGCTTCAATTTTTGCCTGTTTTTTTAGCGGATGCGAATAATCAACCTTTGCTGAATATATATCAACATTGACAGGAAGATCGCTACGAAGCTGATCTACCCTTTTAGGGTCCCAATCAGGATTATAGCTGGTATTAGTAAAAGTTTGTGTACCTGCGGACCTGTAGCTTATGTAATCAAGGTCGCTTGTAAGCTCTGTTCCAAGAGTATCAAATTGAGTACGGAAATTCAGATTTACACTTTTATTCTTCCAGTTATTCTTATTGCCACTTGTAGCATATACAATTGAATCTACCACTCCCTTACTATCCT
>JBJMLT010000211.1:0-4197 GCA_045805165.1 Flavisolibacter sp. | reverse complement strand
TCTATGAATGCAAAGACTTGAATCCTTACCTCCACTCCAATTCATGTAATATTTATCTCCCATAAAATAATTAAAATCAAACATCAGCCATTTCCTCCAAATCTTCCAAATCCTCGAAAATCCTGGTTCAGACATTTCTGGTTCAGACATTTCTGGTTCACACATTTCTGGTTCAGACATTTTAAGTAATCACTATTCCCGATTCCCCGATTCCCGGAAATTGACGATTGACGATTCACGATTCACGATTTCATTGACGATTGACGATTGACGATTTTCATTGACGATTGACAATTACAATTGCATTTTCACTCCCCCCATCAAACTGACTCCCTGCACTCCATATCCATACACTTCATAATAATCCTTATTGTTCAAAATATTTTTTACTTCAATAAATAGCATAAGTGAATTCTTACGCAATTTGTATTCTGCATACGCATTCCACAATGCATAGGCTTTCAGATCCTTTACTTCTAATGCATAAAAGTTTGAGGGATTATAATAATTATCCGTTCTCTTTCCAAACCACTGAAAAGAGCTAGATATAAACAGTTGATTATTTATATGATATCCCGCAAAAAGGGATATTGTATTTTTTGGCCTTCTGATCAGGTTATGAAATGTAGTATCCTTTGCTCCGTTTTTCTCAGTTACCTCTCCATCAATATAAGCATACGATGCCTTTAAGCTCAGTTGATTATCAGGAACATAATTTATTTCTGCTTCAAAACCGTGGTCCTTTTGTCTGTTTTGATTAATATAGCCTGAAGGGTATACGTATGTAATAATATTTTCGATATCCCTGTCAAAATAGCTCGCAATAAAAGATAGCTGTTTATTCATTGTCCACAGTTGCACACCTCCTTCAATGGTTTTACTGTTTTCAGGTTTAAGATTTGGATTGGCACCAAACGGACCAAACAATTCTCCAATGGAGGGTGCCCTGAATCCTGTTGACAGGTCAGCAAAGAATTTTATTTTTTCATTTAATAAATAGGAAGGATTAATACTGTAAGTAAAATTATCTCCATAACGGTTGTGCTTATTGTATCGTCCCCCTAATTCAATATTCAATCCTGATTTGTGAAGTACTAATGAAGCGTACGGACTCAATAATGTATTAACTGTATCAGGCTTCGGAAGTTCGAAAGTTTGATAGCTAACGCCAGCAAGTAATTGCAGTATAGAAGAAAAATTATGATTTATATAGCCTTCAGCATGATGAAATTTACCACTGAAAGGGAAGCCGTTGTACGAGCTTTGTACATGGTCGTATCCATAGTTTAGTGTAACTACCCCGGCTCCATATTTCATGGTGCTGATCAATCCTGCATTGGCAAATGTGGCTGAGAATTTTTCAGGTCCATCTGTAAATGCATCCGCATCATATCCTCCTGTAAATTGAGAATATCTGAAAAACGGAGATACTTTTATATTATCTGTGATATGTATTCCTGCATTTGCCTGAAATGCCTGGCGAATAAATCCGTCTTTATCAAAATTTGCTGTACCTGTTGTATCCTTTGCTTCGCTAATGCCATCGGAGCTTAAGTATTGATAATTGAGACTGTAATCAATTAATTTTCCTTTCCTGTTAAAGCCTGCATTGCCTTTGAATGTATTGTAACTGCCATAGCTTATCGATCCGTTCCCTGTAGTTTGCAATGATTCTGCTTTACGGGTAATGATATTGATCACTCCTGCAATAGCATTAGAGCCATAGAGGGTGGACTGGCTTCCTTTCAATATTTCTATGCGTTCAATTTGTTCTAAGGGAAACATTCTTATATCAAATGTTCCACCTATTCCTGTAGGGTCATTAACCGGAACGCCATCGATCAGAAACAGGGTATAATTGCTGCTGGCGCCTCTTAAAAAAACAGATTTGTCTTTACCCGGATTGCTATACGATCCGCTAACAGTTACTCCGGTCTGTTCATTCAATAACTGCGCAAGGTCTTTACCGCTGCTCCGATCAATTTGTTCTCTTGTAATTACACTTACCACTTTTCCTGTATTGCTTTGCTTAACAGGAAATTTGGTAGCTGTTATTACTACTTCGTCCAATGTTTTTGTACTGTCTTGCGCAAAAAGATGACTGCCGATGAAGAGTGCAGCCACAGCAAAAAATTTTCTCATAATGGTTTAAATTTTTTAAGTGACTGCTTCCGGAAAATGAGTAAACTGAGATGGATAAACAATGTGCCTTATCATCCCTGCCTTTCTCCCGAAAGCATGATTTTAATTTCTGCAACTGGCAGGTCTTCTGGCTTATTTTCTTTACTGTTGCCTTCCCAATGTTTATAACATAAGTGGCGATGGTTCAGTAAATTGAAGATTGCTTGTTATGATCCGGTGAAGCAGCTAGCATCAAAACACTAGCAGCTAATAGCTCATAGCTTGCAGCTTCGAAAATTTACAGCTACGGGGATAGCGCCGGATTCTCACCGGACTTCCCTTTTCATCCTGATTACCCAGGAACCAATTACGCGGCAAATGTAGATACCTTTATCCATCCACAAAATAATTTTACAAACAACCCACTAACAGCTTTGATATCGAATTAGGAATTTGAAATTAGTAATTAGGAATTAGTAATTAGGAATTAGTAATTAGCAGTGAAATTGTTTCACCCGAACTGCACAGAAATAAAAAAAAGACCCACAAACACTGAACAGGAAAGAAGATTCCAGCGCCTTATCCCGCATTATCTATCGCATTACTTTACTTTAAACAATAATTAGCGGGATACAGCGCCTCCAACACACCCACATAACACGTTCCCAAATAATAACGAAAATTAAATCCAATAAACAAAGTCAATTTATAAGGAATGACGAGCAGATCCACGCACTTACTACCAATCACGAGGCCTGCCGTGAGCTGGCCGTCCAGACGCGCGGAGCGATCGGGCTGGACTTGATCTTTTTGGTTACTTTTTGCATCAAGGCAAAAAGTAACGTAAACAAATAAACAATAACCATTTAATGAAATTAAACCTTACTCCACTTTTGCATAAAGAAAAAACTGGAAAAAAGAAAATAGGAAGTATGCCTTATGCAATAAGAACTTGATCTTTTTGGTTACTTTTTGCATCAAGGCAAAAAGTAACATAAAGCAAATAAACAAAAGCATCTAATGCAATAGTTAATCTTCCTCCACTTTTGCATAAAGAAAAAACTGTAAAAAGAAAATAAGAACTATGCCTAATGCAATTAGAAAAATCTTTTTATTATTCACTATTTCAAGCAACACAAAAACCAAAAATTAGAAACTTGCAATAAAAATTAATTAGCAATATTTTTCCAACTAATTTCATTCAATGGCTCCCAAAAGCAAGCTTAAACTCTTCGACCTTACCATGATCGTTGTTGGCCTTGTTATCGGCATGGGCATCTTCCGTACCTCTTCTGATGCTGCTGAAAAATCAATCACTCCTTCTGTATTCTTCCTTGCTTGGATAGGAGGTGGCCTTATCGCTCTCTGTGGCGCGCTCACGTATGCGGAAATAGGTTCCCGTTTTCCTATTACAGGTGGCTACTATAAAGTATTTGCCGAATGTTATCATCCTTCCATAGCTTTTGCCATTAATTGCATAATCCTTATTTCAAATGCTGCGTCCATGGCTGGAGTAGCTCTTATCGGAAGCGAATACATTGCTCCCATTTTATTTAAATCAGATACATCGCAACTTGTCAAGTCATTGATCGCGATGGTTCCTATTATTATTTTTTATGGGGTCAATTTGCTCGGACTTCGCCTCAGCTCAACTGCGCAGAATATTTTAATGATCATCAAGATTAGTATGCTCGTGCTCATAATAAGTTCTATTTTCTTTCCATCAAATGTTAATCATGTCCAACAGCTTGCATCTGTGTCTTACAGTTGGATGGATTATATAAGATCATTCGGTCTTGCATTGGTTGCTGTCTCGTTTACATATGGTGGCTATCAGCAAACAATAAACTTTGGGGAGGAGGTAAAGGATCCAAGAAAAACTATTCCTGGAGGCATATTCATCGGCATATTGATAATAATTGCATTATATCTCTCCGTAAGCTATGCTTATTATAAAGGAATTGGATTTACAGAACTTAAAATAGCTAAAGGAATTGCTTCTATAATAGCAGAAAATATGTTTGGTGCAACTGGCCGCTATGCGGCATCCATTTTATTGTTCGTAGCAGTTCTTGC
>JBJMLT010000210.1:0-3571 GCA_045805165.1 Flavisolibacter sp. | reverse complement strand
AGAAAGATATTCGGCCATGTAAGACCGGGTGAAGGAAAGAAGATCGCTTAAAGAGTCGTTCTTCTCATTAAGAGCCCAGACTATCTCTCCCATTTTACTTATCATTTCATTGGAATATTCACGAATGCGTGTTATATCTTCTTCAATAGATTGATGCTGCTGCTTTTTCATGCCAATGGTCTCGCTCAGGAATTTTATCCTTGTTAATCCTGCACCCAGATCGTCATGCATATCTGTTGCAATCCGTGTCCTTTCCTTTTCAATGGCCTGTCTTCTTTCCAATATCACCCGCTGCCTGGCTAATTTGCGTTTATAATAGAACCGAATAAAAAGTACAACCATTCCAATAAATAATACTCCCACTAATAGCCTGAACCAAAATGTTAACCACCATGGCTGACGGATAAGAAAAGCATAAACATATTGCTGCGACGGGTACATTGACTCTGGGAAATCTGCCTTTATTAATAAAGAATACTTTCCGGGAGGAAGATTCATAAAACTAAGGGAAGAATTGGTTGAAGGCTCACTCCATGATTCATTTCCATTACCTTTCAATTGGTAACTATATTTAATAGACCTCTCATCTATATATGATGGTGCCGCCACGCTGAATGAGAAATTATTTTCTTTAAAAGAAAATTCATTTGTTGAGTACGGAACATATTGATTGTTCACCTTACATTCTGTTAATAAGAGTTCCGGAGGAGATGGCAACTCTGTTGAACCTGGTGGTGTGATCTTTAAAAGCGATCCCTGAGAATTCATTACCCATGCTGTATTATCCGATAGTGTAACAATCCTGGTAATGGTTTCGAAAATGTTATTACTTTTTGTAAGGTTGGAAACCACATATTGTCTGTTCTTCCTGTAAATTTTATCAAGTCCTGTTTGTGTACCTATCCATACATTATTATCGTTATCGGTCATAAGAAAACCAATAAAATTATCTGTCAGTCCATTTGAAGTTGTAAAATGGGATTCAAAAATCTTTTTTTCACCTGAAAAGGCTAAATGACATATGCCGTTATACCGTGTTCCCAGCCAAACGGTATTATTATTATCAATTGTAATTGATCTGAAATGCGGTAAATTAACCTGATTTGAAAGATCATAAATAAGACTTACATATGGCTGCCTGTATGGTGTCAACCTTAAAACAAGCAGACGTCCGTTCCTGGTAGCGATCCATAGATGCTGATTACTGTCCATGGCCATTTCATCTATAGTATAAGGCACCGGAAAATTTGCAATGATACTTTTATCGCGAATAACCGATAAAAAATGAGAGCTGTCATTCTTTTTTATATATATAATGATGTCACCATTAAGAGGAGTAATGCCAGATCCAATTCCGCCTTTTTCATGATCAATTATTGAAAATGGGTGCCTGTACGATGACCAGCTGTTCTTTTTATTTATGCAGATCATTTTATGAGTAGAGATCAGATATAGTTTATCGCCTAAAACATAAATATTGAATGGGGTTATATTATCTTTTAATGGAAATGACCTGATGCTATTATTAACGATACGTATGATAGAATGATCCGCATTATTAAATAGCCATAATGTATCTCTATGATTAGAAATAGCTGTTACATGTAATGGCGAACCGGAAAGCCTGTCTATCATCTGAATATTAGGATTTCGGAACTTTATAACACCATTGCCGTCGGAGGCGATCCAGATAGTACCTTCCCTATCCCGGAATATATCTGAAAGGCCATTTGCATTTAAACCCTGCTCTTTCCCAATGGTTTGAATATGGAGGTCCGGAGAGATTTTTTGTATCCTTTCTGCTGTATAGAACCAATTGTTATTAAGATTATCAAAGAAACAGCCGGATGGAGCAGTTCCTATTTTTTTTAATGGTGCGGGAATATTCATCAATTGAATCTTGCCAAGGTTGAGAGAAGCAGTATCAATTAATTTTAATCCGTTAAGCATACAAACCCAAATGTTACCGGAAATGTCTTTACCGATATTCAAAACCTTATTGTTTTTATAAACATCCAAAAGTTGCCTGTGAAACTTGTCATAAAGGATAAGGCTTTGATTCACATCCGGATTCCATGATTTAAGCAGCAGGTAGTTTTTATATTCTACGATCTTTTCAAAAAAAGAACCGATATCTGATTTTCCATACAATAAAGGGATCTTCCGAAATTTCCTGTTCTTCAATATGAAGAGCCCTTCATCCGCACCTATATAAAGATTGCCATCTATTGATCTGAAAAAACGATTGACTACAGGGCAAAAGCCATCATCTGTATTAAATACACCTAATTTCCCTGAAACAAGAGTATTTAACCTGGTAGTATTGGTAGCGACCAATAAAGAATCTTTTCCAACCTCAATAATATCGTTTACGACATCATTAGCCAAGCCATTTTGAGAATTGAAGTTGGTGAACTGAACTCCATTGTACACGCTTAAGCCTCCGTAAGTGAGAAAATACATTCTTCCCTTACTGTCCTGATTAATGGCCCGGACGCGGCTATTGACAAGACCATCTTTGGGAGTATAATAAACAAAAGGATATTGTTGTGAGCGGGAGCTGACACAAATAAAACAACATGCCACGAAAAGTAGCCCTGGTTGCATAGATTAAATTTAAGTAGAAAATATGGTTGGAAAGGTTGAAAAGTTGAAAAGTTGACAGGTTAACAAGTTAACAACGGAGGCTACCGCCTAATGGCTATGGGTGGGAAGCTGAAAGCTTTTTTGGCTTCCCCTACATAAACATGTGATTTTGGGTGTTTGGCGGGTTGGAGATTGGACGAAAGGATTTAGAATATGGTAATTTCACAAACGATTTAATTGAAATATAATACACGAAAGATGGGCGTATTTCCTGAAAGACAGATGACAGCTACCCAAAGCTCTTCCTCTAAGCCAATTTTGGAAACAGAAAGGTTAAGGCTAAGGGAATTCAATTTAAATGATACGGCATTTATTATTGAATTACTGAATAGTCCGGGATGGATCCAATTTATAGGTGACCGTAATATTAAAACGGAGGAACAAGCTAAAAGCTACCTGAAGAATGGTCCTTTAAAAAGCTATGCGGACAATGGCTTTGGATTATCATGTGTAGAAAGAAAAGCAGATGGTAAGTCCATCGGGATGTGTGGCATTATAAAAAGGGCGAACCTGAATACTCCAGATATTGGCTTTGCTTTTCTACCTGAGTATAATGGTAAAGGGTATGCCTACGAAATTTCCATCGCCACTTTAAATTATGCTATAGATAAGTTGCACATTCCAAAGATTGCTGCAATTACGCTCCCTGCAAATACAAGGTCGATTTTACTGCTGGAGAAGATAGGACTACGGTATGTAAAAGACTTCAGCTTCCCAAATAGTGAAGAAGTATTGCTATTGTATAGTAATTAAGCTGTGCCCTTGAATTAGATGATCGATATAATTTCTTACAAAAATTCAGGTTAAGTTCTGCCAGTAGCTTTTTGTCATGAATTTATTACAATTGATGTAGTAAACTTTCTTAATATGCTAAATCGGTTGAACTTTAAAAAAAATTGATGATGAGGAACATTATTAGCTTTTT
>JBJMLT010000209.1:0-11801 GCA_045805165.1 Flavisolibacter sp. | reverse complement strand
TCTATAGTAGCATTTTATATTCGGAACAAGCTAAATGAAACGGAGGCTTTTATTAATGTACAGCAAAAACATTCACTAAAAAATTCTATAAGAGAATTGCTTAAATATCCGAAGGCAATATTGACAGTGATTGGATTAACCTTAGGTGGTACTATCGCATTTTATACCTACTCTATTTATATGCAAAAGTTTCTTGTAAATACTGTTCATCTTACTATAAGCCAATCAACAAATATTTCCTTCTTTAGTCTTTTGTTATTTGCATTATTACAACCCGTATTGGGATTACTGTGTGATACAATTGGACGAAAGCCCCTGCTGGTTACATTTGGAATAGCAGGCACCATATGTACAGTGCCTCTGCTTTCAGCGATAAGCCACACGCATTCAATTTCAAATGCCTTCTTTTTAATAATGGCTGGATTACTGATCGTGAGTGGATATACTTCTATTAATGCTATTGTAAAAGCTGAATTATTTCCTGCTCATGTCAGGGCATTAGGAGTAGGCTTGCCCTATGCGATAACAACCGCAATATTTGGAGGCACTGCCGAATATATAGCTCTTTGGTTCAAAAAAATGGGACACGAAAACTATTTCTATTGGTACGTTACTCTTTGCATCTTCGCCTCACTCATTGTCTACCTTTCCATGAAAGAAACAAAACACCATTCCCAACTTACCCTTTGATAAAAGTCCATTGACGATTGACGATTGACGATTCACGATTCCCTACTTTTAACTTTTAACTTTTGACTTATTTCCTCCCGCCGATTCCCGACTTTTAACTTTTAACTTTTAACTTTTGACTTATCCCCGCCCCCTTCCCACCTATCCACCACTATCGTCGCTACAGCATTACCAATAATATTTGTCAAAGCTCTTGCCTCACTCATAAAACGGTCAATCCCTAAAATAAGAGCAATGGCAGCAACAGGAATATGTCCTACTGCTGGTAATGTAGCAGCCAGCGTTATAAAGCCGCCACCGGTAACTGCAGCCGCTCCTTTAGAAGTAAGTAGCAGAACCAGTAGTAAGGTTAGCTGCTGAAAAATATTCATTGGTGTATTCGTAGCCTGCGCCAGGAATACAGCAGCCATTGTGAGATATATGGAAGTTCCATCCAGATTGAAAGAATAACCGGTGGGAACTACTAGCCTTACAACCGAAGTGGAACATCCCATTCCTTCAAGCTTATTCATTAATCCCGGTAATCCGGCTTCGGAGGATGAAGTACCTAAAACTATGAACAATTCGTCCTTGATATAGTTTAATAATTTGAGGATATTATGTCCGAATGCTCTTAAGACAGCTCCAAGAACAATGAATATAAAAATGATACAGGTCAGATAGAAGCAAAGCATCAATTCTCCTAATCTGGCTAGTGAGCTTATACCGTATTGACCAATAGTAAAGGCCATTGCGCCAAATGCTCCTATGGGTGCTACTTTCATTATTATCCTTAATACAGAAAATAATCCATCAGATAATGACTGAATGCCTTTAATGATGGGCGTAGCTCTGTTTCCAATGCTGGCGAGGCCAAATCCAAAAAGAACTGCAAAGAATAACACCTGAAGCAGATCACCTTTGGCAAGAGCATCAACAATGTTATCCGGAATAATATGTAACAAAAACCCTACAATGCCGCCGCTGGTTGTATTCGTCTTTACATAAGTATCTACTTGTGAAGGATCTAATGTAGAAGGATCAATATTCAACCCCTTTCCTGGTTGTATAATATTTACAATAACCAACCCGATAATGAGGGCAATGGTGGACATTACTTCAAAATAGATAATGGCCTTTAATCCCACGCGCCCTGCTTTCTTCATATCCTGCATGCCTGCGATTCCTAACACAATGGAACAAAATATAACTGGGGCGATCATCATCTTTACCAGTTTGATAAAGGCATCGCCTAAAGGTTTTAATCGAACAGCAAACGATGGAAAAAGTATTCCTAACAGTATTCCTGCTAGTATGGCAATTAATACCTGTATGTATAAGCTACCGAAAATTTTCTTCATCGCAGTTATAAGGACTGAAAGATAACGATTTAGGATTTTTATTTCATAGTCTATTAATGAGACGATTTAAATGGTATAGCTATAAAAAAAATTGCGGCCTGAAAGGCCGCAATCAATAACGTATTTTAATTTTTATCCCATAGAATGTTGCCCGGCTCTCTCTGCTTTTCCTATTCCTGCATTCATTTTTTTATACGCATTCTTAGCGGCACCTTTTACTTCATCTGTGCCTGCATTATTACGTTTCTTTAAATAAAGGATGGTTCCTGCTGCGGCTGCTCCCACTATTCCTGCTGCAATTAATATACTTTTCATATTATAGTTTCCTCTAACCCAGCAATTCATATACCAAACCTAATGACGTTATACTACCTACCGGTCACTACAATGAAGAAATTTCGTATAGCATGTTTTCATTGGCAATTTCAGGATCTTCACTATTATAAATATGATACCCCAATAAGGATGAAATAATTCCTGATAAAGCCATGGTACAAACCAATAAAGCTTCACTTGATGGCAATAAGGAAGCAAATAGTATGCTTAATATAAGCCATACAGAAGATATGATCCTTAAATACTTCTTCCACATTTCTGATTTACCCGAGAAAATTATTATAGAGCCCACAATTATCAGCAATATATTACTGGCTGTTCTGCAGGCTTCCATTAGAGTGTAATATAAGTGAGCTGATTTACCTTGGGTAAGCAGACTAAACCATGCAGCAACTGATAATAAGCAGATTTCTATAAGCAGAATATACTTTGGACTACTGTCAAAGGAAGATGTGCTTAATTTTAATAATCCTGTAATGGAAGAAAATAAAGAAATGTAAAAGCAAACATTACAAATAATAATCAGCGGATGAACTGAATTAAAAGTAAAACCTCCAAGTGCCATTTTTAAAAAAACACAAGGGGCTCCCATCATTGCAATCAGCCCCAGAATTCGGTAATTCATAAGAAATTAATTTATACCTAAAGATTGCATTTGGACTGGTTTTTACAATCACATAAACATGTTATTTTTTCGGATTAATAGAAGTTATTTACCGAATATTTCATTTAGAATAGCAGCTAAGTGAATACCCCCTTTCAATAATTGTTCATTCAGTAATTGCAGGTGCTGATAATTATATAGGTAGCTTAATTTAGCGTTGGGTTCTATTATTTCGCTTCGTAATTGATTGCTTTTTTGATAAGAGTCAAAGATCCATTTACTGATTGGCTGGCTTTGTAAAACCCTTCTCTGATTACCGGTTGTGAAATTGATGGCTTTTGCATACTCGGTATAGCTTAACTGCTGAAAGTCGATCAATTGCGAATCCCATAGTTTATGAAGATTGGAAGAAGCGCCAAACCAGGTAATTTTAATATCATTTCCTCCCATATCTCCTTCCTTGCTCACATGCAGCGGTTGATGTACATCTTCAACAAAATGGATCAGTAATCGCAGGTACATTGCCTTTTTTAATTGAGAAAGATTTTTTTTCTTTAATTCCTTTTTAAGGAATGTTATTGCTGTATAAGCATCTTTTGAGGAATCCTTCAGCAAATAACTCTGAAGTTCTTTATAATTCATGTCACTTGAAAAATCAATATAATGCCAGCTTTCATATTTATTGAATGCAGTGTCAGATTTTACAAAATCAGCCCAATTGCTTGCCAACGCAATGGATTCATGTCCAAGTATACCTTTAATCGCCATTCTAGCTTTCGCACTCAAATAGCTTTCTGCGATCTCTCCTATGATCCTGTGGCCCAGCATTCCCCATGCATAGCATTTCAATGGAATATAAAATGATAGAAATACGAATAATAAAAACTTCAAAGCATTCTTTTGCATACGTTATAAATTCTGTTTCAGGTTCGCAAAAGTATATTGTTTTTAAACGCACCCCTAACTTTGCCAAAATCGTAAATATGCAGCTACAGGGAGTTTTGTTTGATCTGGATGGAACTATTTTAGATAATAATGTATATCATTTAAAAGCATGGAAGCAGTATTTAAAAAATATTGGCAGAGAAGTTTCAGATGAAGAATACAGACTCAATTTTAATGGCCGCACCAATAAAGATGTCGTTGAATATATTCATAAGAGAAAAATGACAGACGAAGAAGCACAGCCTTTTTATTTAAGTAAAGAAGACCTCTATCGTGAAATTTATAAACCCCATATTAAACCTATTGACGGATTCTTGACATTGCTGAATGAAATTGAAAAAGCTCACATTCCAATGGGAATCGCTACATCCGGAATTCTACCCAATATCGATTTTATGTTTGACCATATTCCCATACGGCAATACTTTAAAGCAGTTATCTATTCCAAACATATAAAAAGAGGAAAGCCTGACCCTGAGATCTATATAAAAGCTGCTGAAGAGTTAAATGCCGATCCAGCTAAATGTGTAGTATTTGAAGATGCTACTGTGGGCATTCAATCAGCAAAAGGTGCCGGAATGAAAGTCATAGCCATCACTACAACCCATCCCGAAAATGAATTGGCCGGCGCAGACAAGATCATAAAAGATTATACACAAATAACCCTTAAAGATTTAGAAACATTATTTTTGAAAACAAATCGCAATAGTTGACAGATTGAATAGTTGATAAGTTGACAAGTTAACAACGAATGTCAAAACCTATAAAACAAACCGCATTAAAGAATTCACCATTGACGATTGACGATTGACGATCTTTCAGCTAGCAGCTAGTAGCTAGCAGCTTTCTCCCCACACCACATATTAAAAGCGTTCACACTCCTCATTAAAAGCGTTCATTATTTACCTTTCAGCTATTACACAGTCATTAATCCTCCAACTATAACCCTAATAATACCCATTTCACAGCTATCCTTTAACATTAAAATGCTAACCACCAAATATGGCATATCTACCTACATCCCTGCATAATTAGACCTCTCACCAGATATGCCATATTTCATCAACGGCTTGTACCTCTCTTTCGTCTCTTTTCCCTCTTTCATCTCTTAGCTTTGACTTATTCCCGACCCCCCCATTCCCGACCATTCACGATTGACGATTGACGATTCACGACTTCATTGACGATTGACCATTCACGATTCACGACTTGGCCCGACTTTTTCATAACCTTTTCCAATTTATTAATATGAAAGAATCGGATTTGTTATGGTGGCAGAAAGGCATCATTTATCAGATCTATCCAAGATCATTTCAGGACAGCAATAATGATGGAATTGGCGACCTCAAAGGAATAATGCAAAGATTGGATTATTTAAAGTGGCTGGGAGTAAATGCGGTTTGGATCTCTCCTATTTATCCTTCGCCAATGGCAGACTTTGGTTATGATATATCTGATTACACAAGCATCGATCCCATATTTGGAACAATGCAGGATTTCGATGAGCTTCTTGCTGAGACTCATTCGAAAGGAATGAAGCTGATACTTGATCTTGTTCCAAACCATACTTCCAATCAGCATCCATGGTTTATTGAATCCAGGTCATCAAAAGTCAATCCTAAAAGAAATTGGTACATATGGAAAGATCCATTGCCTGATGATAGCCCCCCAAATAATTGGCTCAGTGTTTTTGGTGGAAGCGCATGGGAATGGGATAAAGCAACAGGCCAATATTATTATCACGCATTCTTAAAAGAACAACCTGATCTGAATTGGAGAAATCCCGAAGTTCAAAATGCGATGTTCAATGTTATGCGGTTTTGGCTGGATAAAGGTGTAGATGGATTTCGAATAGATGTAATGTGGCATATGATTAAAGATGAACAGTTCAGGGATAATCCGATCAATCCTGAATATGAGCCTTATATGGCAACCTATGAACAATTATTGCCTGTATATTCAACCGACCAGCCTGAGGTACATGACATCGTCCGGCAAATGCGTAAAGTTTTGGATAGCTATCATGAACGGATGATGATTGGAGAAATATATTTGCCTATACATAAGCTGGTATCTTATTATGGACCTCAGAATAATGGCGCTCATCTACCTTTCAACTTTTTATTGATCTCTCTTCCATGGAATGCAACTCTAATAGCAGCTGGCATTGCAGAGTATGAAGGAGCATTACCTTCAGGTGGCTGGCCAAACTGGGTTCTTGGTAATCATGACCAGCCTCGCATAACGAGCAGGGTTGGTTTCCAACAGGCAAAAGTTGCTGCTATGCTATTGCTAACATTACGCGGCACGCCAACAATTTATTATGGTGAAGAATTGGGTATGCTCGATGTTCCCATTCCTGCAAATGAAGTCCAGGACCCTCAGGGACTAAATATGCCGGGAAAGAATTTAAGCAGGGATCCCTCGCGCACTCCGATGCAATGGGACAATAGTAAGAATGCAGGATTTACTAATGGCAAGCCCTGGCTTCGCTTAGATAAAAGATTTGCAAGGCAGAATGTAATGGTTGAAAAAGAAGATCCTTATTCATTCTTATGTTATTATAAACAATTAATAGAACTCCGTCATAAGGAAATTTCTCTGACAAAAGGAATCTACAAGCCGGTTTTTTCAGATAAGCAGATCATATCTTTTATAAGATGTACAGAAGATAGTGATGATATTCTGGTTCTGCTTAATTTAAGCCATAAGCCTGCCTATTTTAATCCGGAGCATTTAAAAATAAAAGGAAGAGTAATTATGGCTACTGCACCTGAATGGAAGAATATTGAAGTTAATGGATCTCTAGACCTGGCTGGTGATGAAGGATTGATCGTTAGGCTCGACAAGCAGATGAAATAACTTATAGACTTATCTGCAATAATTAAAATTCCAATGGTACAATTCTATAATGACCATGTTGATTTTAAAGTGTGGGCGCCTGAGAGATCAGGAATGCAGCTGCATTTACTCGATAAAGGCAGTAGTTGCATTGATATGAAGAAAAATGCTGAAGGATATTTTTCAATTGAAGTTCCTGGTGTTAAAGATGGTTCATTATATTATTTCAGGCCTGATAGTGGAAAGGATTTTCCAGACCCTGCTTCACAATTTCAACCCGAAGGCGTTCATGGTCCTTCTTCTGTTGTAAATCATAATTCATTTGAATGGCACGACAATAATTGGAACTGCCCTCCCATTAATGATCTTGTAATATATGAGTTGCATGTAGGAACATTTACAAATGAAGGAACTTTTGATGCGGTCATTCCTAAATTGGACCATTTAATTGATGTAGGCATAAATGCTATTGAATTAATGCCCGTAAATCAATTTCCCGGATGCAGAAATTGGGGATATGATGGTGTGTTTCTATATGCAGTTCAGAATTCCTATGGTGGGCCAAAAGGTTTAAAACATCTTGTGAATGCATGTCATCAGAAAGGTATAGCAGTCATACTGGATGTAGTTTATAATCATCTTGGCCCTGAAGGAAATTACCTGGATAATTATGGTCCGTATTTTACAGATCAATATAAAACACCGTGGGGCCGTGCTTTGAATTTTGATGGTCCATATTCTGATGGTGTACGCGAATTCTTTTCAAATAATCCTGTTTATTGGTTCACCAATTATCATATAGATGGAATACGAGCCGATGCCATCCATACAATTTTCGATAATGGTGCTGTACATTTCTGGGAATTGGTTCATAATAAGGTTGAGGATTTTAAAAGTAAGACAGGGAAAAATGTATTATTGATCGCTGAAAGTGATTATAATAGTCCGCGTGTAATAAATGCTCCTGCATCAGGCGGATATGGTTTTGATGCACAATGGCTTGATGATTTCCATCATGCACTTTATGTATTGCTGGATAAAAAAGGAAAGGAAAGATATTATGACTTTGGTTCAATAGAACAAATGGCAAAGGCCTATAAAGAAGGATTTGTACACTCAGGTGAATATGTCAGATTCAGGAAAAGAAAACATGGCAGGTCTTCGACTGGCATACCGGGCAATAAATTTATCGTATTCAATCAGAATCACGATCAGATAGGAAATAGGGTTAAAGGAGAAAGACTTTGTATGCTGGTGGATATTGAAAGGCAAAAGCTGGCAGCGGCTGCCACAATACTTTCTCCTTATATTCCAATGCTATTCATGGGTGAAGAATTTGCTGCAGAAACACCTTTCTACTATTTTGTAAGCCATTCAGATGAAAAATTAATACAGGCTGTAAGAGAAGGAAGAAAAAAAGAATTTGAAGGTCTTCAATGGACTACAGAACCACCGGATCCCCAAGCGGAAGAAACTTTCTTACAGTCAAGGATTCAATGGAATGACCGTAATGAGGGCAACCATCGCATTATTCTTCAATGGCATAAAGAATTAATTAGTTTGCGTAAAACCTTGTCAGCTCTTAATAATTTTAATAAGGCAAATGTTGATGTAAAAATAATAAGTAATGAATGCCTGCTATTATACCGGGAATCACATGATCGGGCACAAAAACTGATATGTATTTTGAACTTCGCTGAAGATCAAATAAAAAGCACTATTCCGCTAAATGGTTTAAAGTTTAGAAAACTACTGGACTCAAAAGAAAAACAATGGATGGTAAATAAGACAAGCGAAAAAGATTTACCTGCTCAATTAATTAATGACCTTCAATTAAACATCCCCTCCTGCGCAGTTGCAGTGTATGTTTCAGAATAGAAATTTAGATTGCCATCTTCTTAATATTTCCTATTAAAATATCCCTTTTTAAGTATATAACTAATACTTTTAATGAACAAGCTTTTATAGTTTGCGATTAGTTTAACATCAAATATAAAAAGCAAATTATTTTGAATTATAAGAAGTAACACTTAAAGGCTTGCCACATAATTATATATACTGTATATTTATTTTATAACCAACTTTAATCTTATGAGTTTTATCGACCGTCTTTCCAATGGATGGAAACTATCCATGAATAGTTTTAAAGTATTGAAGGAAAATAAGAAGCTGATTATTTTTCCAATTCTTTCTGGTGTCTCTTTACTGTTAATAATGGGATCATTTGTTGTTGCTTTATTAGCTTCTAATGGATGGGACGCAGACAACATGAAAGAATACAGTAAAGCCACAGGCTATCTTTTCATGTTTCTCTATTACCTGGTGAATTATTTTATAGTGGTCTTTTTCAATATGGCCTTAATACATTGCACGAAACTTTATTTCCAGGGTGAAGAGCCTACTATAAAAAAGGGCCTTCAATTTAGTTTAAGCAGGATAGGATCAATTTTCGCATGGGCCGTATTTGCAGCCACTGTAGGTACAATATTAAGAGCCATTCAGGAAAGGGCTGGATTTATTGGAAAGATCATAACAGGTATTGTTGGAATTGTGTGGAGTATTGCTACTTTCTTTGTTGTTCCTATTATAGCATATGAAAATCTAGGCCCGATTAAAGCAGTTAAACGGTCTACCCAGCTCATGAAAGAAAAATGGGGTGAAAGCCTGGCTGCTACCTTCAGCTTTGGTATCATTCAATTTATAGCAATTTTGTGTGTTGGAATTCCCTTATTTCTAATAGGATCGGTCATAAATATAGTGGTAGGCATGGTATTCGTTCTAATGGGAGTATTCATTGTTGTAGCTATATTCAGCGCTGCCCAAACCATTTTTATAAGTGCAGTATATCACAATATAAATGATGAGCCGGTAAAGCATTTCAATAAGCAAATGCTTGATAATTTATTTATTGAAAAATAGGTTAGCAAATAATTGAGTATTAAATCATTAATCAGGCCGGACTTTATAAGTCCGGCTTTTTTATTTGATAATCTTTAAAATAATATAGATAATAATTAGTTCGTACGAATTATTTCCTACCTTTAGAATATGAAGGCATCCGAACAAAAAAATATAGAACCTACCAAATCAGAATTAGAGATCCTCCAGGTCTTATGGTCAAATGGTCCTTCTACCGTTCGTCAGGTAAATGATTATCTGAATAAAGAAAAAAGGGATATTCAATATACCGGAACATTAAAGCTTATGCAGATTATGGCCGAAAAGGGTTTATTGAACAGGGATGAAAGTCAAATGAAACATATTTATTCAGCTGCCGTAGAAGAGCATAAAACTAAAAGCTTTTTGCTTGACCGGTTTATAAATTCCATTTATAATGGTTCGGCATCTCAGTTAATGATGCAATTGATAGGAAATAAAAAAACATCAAAAAAGGAATTGGAAGAAATAAGGAAAATGCTGAACAAACCAGGTAATGATAAATAAATAAATTAACCTCCATTATATGAGTCTTTCAAATGATATCGTCCGGGCTATTTGTCTCACACTCATACATTCATTATGGCAGGGATTATTAGCGGCTGTTCTATGTGGACTCATTATATTCTTTACAAGAAGGACCTCTTCGCGATTGAGATATTCCTTATTAACTATTGTATTCTCTTTATTCCTTATTACTGCAACAATTACCTTCTTTATACAGATACAACATGATACTACGAATAAGAACAATAAAGAATTAAGCCAGACTTCCAATGCAAATTTCATTAACGATCCAAATACCACTTTTCTTACTGAGAAAAAAGAACGGCTGATCGACAAGATTGAGAACTTTAGTAATAAGAATGCAGATTACATTGTAGCCACATGGTTTATTATTATGCTATTTCATTGTGTAAGACTTACTACTGGTATTCATTATATACATAAGATACGATATAAAAAAACTGTAAATCCTCCTGACGATTGGAAGATCAAATTAGGTAAGCTGGTAGATAAATTGGGACTTACTCAAAAGATAGTTTTAATGCAGTCAGCTCTTGTTAAAATGCCTGTAGTGATCGGCACTTTAAAACCGGTCATTTTACTCCCAATTGGTCTTATATCAAATCTGAGTTCTGAACAGGTTGAAGCAATATTGCTTCACGAGCTGGCTCATATTAAAAGAAAGGACTTTCTTATCAACTTTTTACAAAGCATTGCAGATTCACTATTCTTCTTTAACCCGGGATTTATATGGATCTCTTCTTTAATAAGGGAAGAAAGAGAAGCCTGCTGTGATGAAATAGCTTTAACAAATGGAATTGATAAGCATACCTACCTGGAAGCATTGATAACATTTCAGGAGTCAAGAATGCCTGGCATCTATGCTATGGCATTTGGAAGCAGAAGGTCCTATTTATTCAACCGCGTTAAAAAAATACTTACAAGAGAAAATAAAAAATTGAATCATATGGAAAAAATATTGCTATTAGCGGGAATACTTTCTATAACAGCCTTTAGCTTTATAGGTCATCCCAAACAAATTAAATATACCATTCAGGGTAACAGTTTAAAGACTGAACTTTCAAATTCCAAAAACAGCTTTGCATCTTCCGAAAGTATTCTAAAGACCTTTTCTTCAGATACTACCCCTAAAAAGATCAGAACAGTAACAATAGATAAAAATAAAACCACAATAATAGAATCTGAATATGAAGGAAAAAGATATATCATTAAAAAAACAAATAATGAATTAACCTCTTTATCTATCAACGGGCAAAAAATTCCTAAAGAAGATTTTGGAAAATACCAGGAAATAGTAGAACAAATTGAACTCCAGGGAAAAAAGGAAATGGAAAAAAATCAGGAGGAATTTAAAAGGAATCAAATAGAGATGAATAGAGCAATGGACGAGCAAAAACGTGCTTTTAAAGAACATGAACAAATGGCCCATTATAACATGGAAAGAAATTTGGAAATGCAAAAGGAAATATTAGATAGAAAGCAAATGCTAGATCAGGAAATGCAGGAAAAAGTACAAAATATCCAAAGAGAAATGGAAAATCTGGAACAAATGAAGAAAAATGGCAAGAACAATGACCGTT
>JBJMLT010000208.1:0-2490 GCA_045805165.1 Flavisolibacter sp. | reverse complement strand
TGTCCATTCCAGTTGATAATATGTGTAATATTTACAACTTTAGTTTTTGGAGTAAATGCAGAAACATATTTTTGAACCAGGTAGCTTTCATTCTCAGAAGGTAGCTCCAGGTTGATCCAATTTACTTTTATCCCATCCCTTATTTCTCTTTGTTTCCAGGCATTAACAACATTTGGATAATCTTGTCTGGCCGCAACAATTTCATCGCCTTGTTTCAGTTGAAGACCAAATATTACTGTCTCCAAACCTTCTGAAGAATTACGGTTCATTGCTATTTCTTCTATATTGCAGCCTGCCGCTTTTGCCAGATTGTTTCTCAAAGGCTCCCTTCCCTGATCCAGAATCCGCCACATAAAATAACTAGGGGCTTCATTACTAAAATCATAGTAGCGCTTCATGGCATCCTGAACTGTTTTAGGTGCAGGAGAAACACCACCATTATTCAAATTGATTATTGAAGGTGAAACAGTGAAGGATTGTTGAATGAAATACCAGAAATCCTCATCCGTTGTCAGTTCGGCTGGTGAATATTTTTCTGCATATCTGAAAGCCTTTTCAAGGTTACGGCTCCATGCAGGCTTCACTAAAGATGTTAAAAAAGCAGTACCGGATGCTATAGCGGCACTATGTAGAAATGATCGTCTGTCAGGCATATTATAAAGATAGTGAGGAATGGCAATTAGCAATTAGCTTTTAGCTACTAGCTGATAGCTGCAAGACCATAATCGTGAATAGTGAATGGTCAATGGTGAATGCTTTAACTCAGTCAGTTTTCCACGTTGTAGCCATCCTTATTAACCTGTAAACTTGTTAACTTTTATCTTACCCCGCCAGACCCCGATTCCCGGAAATTGACGATTGACTCGTGGATAATTGATTTTTAAAGGTCTCGTCGAATGCTTTGCATTTGACGATTGACGATTCACGATTGTTAAAGTCCTAAAAAATTTGGTGCTTGGCATCAGTGCCTTTATTTTTGCACTCCTTTACAGGATTGAGCTATGGTGTAATGGTAGCACTACAGATTTTGGTTCTGTCTGTCTAGGTTCGAATCCTAGTAGCTCAACAAATAAGCCCTCCCATTTCGGAGGGTTTTTTGTTTTGTCAGCCATCGGCTTTCGGCTATCGGATATCGGCTATCGGCTATCGGTGTACAGAAGTGGAGCTATTAACTATTAGCTACTTGCAGTTAGATCATAATGCAACATAAATATTTAGAATCCTGGTCAACTTGTTAACTTATCAACCTGTCAATTTCTTGAAGACATTTTAACTATTAGTATATAAACAATGGATTAATTTACTTGTCTGAATATTTTATGGCATATTAGTTGACATTTAAATCAGATTAGTTTTACATTTGCATACTTCAAAACAATGAATACGAACACACATAATAAACATTTTATCTTTCACGAAAGAGTATCCACAAGGGTATACGATGTGTGCTTTGATATCTTCCGCTATCTTTCAAGACGACGTGGGTTCTGATAGGACGAGCTCTTAACCAAGGCCCCTATCAGTGAATTAACTTCCAAACATTTGGTACAGGATTGGTTATCCGTATAGTTTATATTAATTCATATAATATAGTGGACAATAATAATATAATTATCAGGGTAGCAACACCGGAAGATAAACACTATGCCAGCACTATTACTGAAGAAATGGAGTCTTCAGCCATGGCCCGCGGAACAGGTATCGCCAAAAGAAGTCCTGAATATATAGCCAGGAAAATGGAAGAAGGTAAAGCCGTAATTGCAATTACAGATGGTGGGCAATGGGTAGGTTTCTGCTATATAGAAACCTGGGAAGGCGAATATGTAGCTAATTCAGGACTGATCGTTGCTCCTGATTATAGAAAAAGCGGCGTAGCGAAAGCCATAAAGAACAGGATCTTTCAACTGAGCAGGGAAAAATATCCTGATGCCAAGATATTCGGACTAACAACAGGATTGGCGGTAATGAAAATAAACAGTGACCTCGGATATGAGCCTGTTACTTATTCTGAATTGACACAGGATGAAAAATTCTGGGAAGGTTGCAAAAGCTGCGTGAACTACGATATATTAATGAGCAAAGAAAGAAAGAATTGTCTTTGCACTGCTATGCTATACGATCCAAAAGATCATTATGAGCCGAAGGAAACCAAAGATCATTTTGAAGAAAAGAGTAAGGTCTACGAACGCTTTATGAATTTCAAGCAAAACCGTTTTCTTAAAAGGCTTAAAAATGTAGATCGCAATGGTATGAAAAAGATCAAAATGATCCTTTTCAATCTACTTCATTTATAATATAAAGTTAGCTTCACTTAAAGATGGACCAGTTAAAAGACAGCCCCATAAACTTCCAGGGTAAACATGGAAGTAAAAAGATCGTTCTTGGATTCAGTGGTGGATTAGACACTTCTTTTTGCGTTACCTATTTTAAAGAAAACGGAGCCGAAGTACACAGTATTATTGTAAATACCGGTGGCTTTACAGAAGAAGA
>JBJMLT010000207.1:0-9031 GCA_045805165.1 Flavisolibacter sp. | reverse complement strand
TCAAACTTCAAACTTCAAACTTCAAACTTCAAACCTCAAACCTCAAACCTCAAACCTTATATTAAAAGCGTTCAGACTTTATATTAAAAGCGTTCTATAGTCAACTTCAACCTATGTTATACTCTCCATCCACCCATTGAAAATCCAGAGATAGAAGCCTCTTTACCTTTTCCATTTATTGTCCAATGTCTCCTGTTAACTTGGGCAAATCTTAATAGACCACTTCGGTCTAAAGAACCTGAAACATCTAACTTCAAACCTCAAACTTTAATATCCGTGGACCATTGACGGTTGACTGTAGACAGCTTTTCCCCTATATTCACATTCCCAAAATTGAGAAAATGAGCCTATTGGAAGCACGACACCTGAAAAAATACTTCGCTACCCAAAAAGCGGTAGACGATATCAGCTTTTCTGTAGAAGCGGGTTCTATTTTCGGACTCCTTGGTCCGAATGGCGCCGGCAAAACTACTCTCCTCCGAATGATCACAGGAATAATGTATCCCGATGAAGGAGAAATTCTTTTTGAAGGCAAAAAATTCGATCCTTTAAAAGACATAGAAAAGATCGGCTACATGCCGGAAGAAAGAGGTCTTTATAAAAAAATGAAGATAGGGGAACAGGCGCTCTACCTCGCTCAGCTAAAAGGCCTAAACAAGAATAAGGCAATGGAGCTGATAAAGGATTGGTTTATCAGGTTGGAAATGCAGTCTTGGTGGAATAAAAAAGTTGAAGATCTTTCCAAAGGAATGTCGCAAAAGCTTCAGTTTGTCACCACTGTTCTTCATAATCCCAGATTGATCATATTGGACGAACCATTTAGTGGACTCGATCCCGTAAACAGCAATGTAATTAAAGATGAAATTTATAAGCTGGCGAAGAATGGCGCTACAATTATTTTTAGTACCCATCGCATGGAGCAGGTGGAAGAAATATGCGACCACATTGTATTGGTAAATAAAGGAGGAAAGATACTCGATGGATCTGTTAAGAATGTAAAGCAACAATTCAAGCAGAATCTGTTTCGCATTGGTTTCACCTCTTTGCCCGCTCAGATTTCAAGTCATATATTTCAGGTAATAAAAAACAATAGCGATCATTCTCTTGTAGTTAAAATAAATGAAGGCTTTACTCCTAACGATGTACTAAGTTTTTTCCTTCAATCAAATGCAAGTATTGTTGCATTCAATGAAATACTTCCTTCATTGAACGATATATTCATTCAATTAGTAGAGGGAACTCCAGCTGCAAGACAATTCCAAAAACTAACTGCTTAAAATAATTATCATGAACAAAACCTGGCTAATTGTAAAAAGGGAATATTTAAGTCGTGTCCGTAAAAAAACCTTCATTCTTTCTACCTTATTAACTCCCTTGCTTTTCGCTGGAGTAATAACAACTGTAATTTTAATCACTATAAAAAATGTACGTCACGAAAAAGTGGCAGTTGTAGATCCTGTTGGCATCTTCAAATCTAACCTCGAGAGTAATAATTTAGTTACTTACCAATTTTTAAAAGATGTGGATACTAGTAATTTTGTAGAAAAAGGATATTCCGCATTATTGTTAGCGCCTCATACACAAATAAATAACAGTAACGATTTCCAGGTTATCACAGAAAAGAGCCTGAGCAGGGCAGCTAACGAACGTATAGATAAAGATGTAAGCCGTGCTATCGAGAATAATTTAATTAGTCAGGAATTAAAGATCGATCCGAAGCGTTTAGATTCTATTAAAAATAGGGCAGAAGAAATAAATATCGAGCCACTCAAAAAGTCTGAGATTGGCAAACAAGTAAAAAGCAGTTTCAATATTGCCAGCAGCATAGGATATATTACTGCCTTCCTTATTTATATAACACTATTCATTTATGGTGTTATGGTAATGAGAGGCGTATCTGAAGAAAAGACCAACCGCATTGCAGAAGTAATAATTTCTTCTGTAAAGCCATTCCAATTAATGATGGGAAAAATAATTGGTATCGGCGCTGTAGGATTAACCCAGTTCCTCATATGGATCGTTTTGCTCTTTACATTAACAACTATCGCTACCTCTTTCATACCTCATGATGTATTGCAACAGGTGCAACAGGCGCAGAATCAGGTACCCAATTCAAGCCAGCAAACTACACAGGCTATCAAAACACTGGCAGATGCAAGAAATACACTTTCTTCAGTGAACTGGCCGCTCATTATAGGAACTTTTATCTTTTATTTCATCGGAGGCTATTTATTTTATGCTTCTCTGTTTGCAGCAGTAGGTAGTGCTGTCAATGAAGATGCTCAGGATGCACAAAGTCTTACATTCCCTATAACCATTCCTATTATTCTCGCTATTATTATAATGATCAATAGTATTAACGACCCTACTAGTTCCTTAGCTACATGGTCCAGTATCATTCCATTCTTTTCACCCATTGTTATGATGTCCCGCATACCTTTTGGTGTGCCGGATACAGTTCCCTACTGGCAATTGGGTCTGTCAATGGGATTATTGATCGCAGGCTTCCTGTTCACAACCTGGCTCAGCGCCAAGATCTACCGCACAGGCATTTTACTCTACGGTAAAAAGCCCACCTGGAAAGAAATGGTGAAATGGATAAGAAGATGAACATTGTTAAAGAATTTCGAAAATACATGACTAAATTTGGTTTTACGAAATCAATCGTACATTTGTTACGAAACAATTCGTTATACAATAAAACCAGGTTTATGAAAAGAAATTATCTCATTAAAATAATCCCTGTACTCGCTGTAATTATAGCACTAGTCATTACAGGTCTAGCATGGCAGACAAATCCGGGAAAAGGAAACCAGGCAAAAACAGATACAATCCCCGACAGAAAGAAAAAGATCAGGGATATAGACGATGCTATTAATGAATTAGAAAAAGCTAAAGTTGAAGTAGACAGGGAATTAAAAAATATGGACTGGCCTAAGATCAATGAAGATATAAGGGCATCCATTAAAGATATTGATGTACAAAAGATAAAAGTAGAAGTAGCCAACGCGATCAAGGACATAGATATGGTAAAGATCCAGGCAGATATTCAAAAAGCTATGAAAGATATCGACGTAGCAAAAATACAGGCTCAGGTAAATGAATCTTTAAAAGATGTAGATGTCGAAAAAATAAAGGCAGATGTTAATAACGCAATGAAAGAAGTGGATGTACAAAAAATACAGGCACAGGTTCAGGCATCACTTGCTAATATTGACATGGAGAAAATAAAAGCAGATATAGACAAGGTGCAGAATATAGATATGAAAAAGATTGAAGAGAATTTGAAAGATATGGAACCTAAAATTCAGGAATCCATTTCCAAAGCCCATGAAAGCATTGACAAGGCAAAGAAAGAATTACAGGTTTATAAAGCATTCATAGAAGATCTCAACAATGATGGCTTAATAAATAAATCACAGGATTATACCATCACTTATAAAGACAACGAACTATTTATAAATGGTAAAAAGCAATCCGCCGAAGTTGTAAATAAATACAGCAAGTATTTAAAAGGCCATAAGAACTTTACCATTAAGAAAGAAAATGGAGAGTTCAATATGAACAATAATGACAATAACGATAATGATAACGAATAACTAGCTTGTCATAAACATTCCAATTAGCCAATTAAGCCCTCTCAAAGGGCTTTTTTGGTTTTTTTACCCAACTTCATTCCAACTTATTTAACTTAATTAACTTGATCAACCTAATAAACCGAATCATCTTATTAAACCATTTAACTCTCCCGCATGGAAATGTACTTTGTCGCTATAGTATTACCGGAGGATTTGAATAAGAAAGTGCTTCATTACAAAACATTAATGCTGGAAAGATTCAATTGCACGGTAGGATTAAAATCGCCTGCTCACATAACCATTATTCCTCCCTTCTGGTTAAATGAAGAACTGGAAACATCTCTGAAAAATGATATTGAAACTATAAGCGCAGGTATAACTCCTTTTTCAATCACTACGAATAACATTGCTGCTTTTAAACCCCGAACTATATTTATTGATGTAGAAAACAATTCAGTCTTAAATAATGTAAAAGAACAAGCAGAAACAGTATTTATAAAAAAGGAACAGTATAAAATAAAATTAGATAAAAGACCTTTCCATCCCCACATTACTATCGCCACTCGCGACCTTACCAAAAAAGCATTTTATGAAGGATGGGAATTATTGCAAAATATAGTATTTAAAGAAGCTTGGCTGGCGAATGGCCTAAGCTTGTTAAAGCATAATAAAAAAAATTGGGACGTTATCTTTACGTCCCAATTCAAAAACTAATTCATATATAATTACCTGATATCAGTCAGTATCAAACCTGGCATTATCTGAAACTCATCGCTATTCTCATTCATCTCAATATTCACCAGGCATCCCTCATCCGGACGAATCACTACTTTATCTTTTACTATTTTCTTAAAGCCTTCCTTTTCAAAAACCAGCTTATAGGTTCCAGGCTTTAATTCATTAAAGTCATAGTTACCATTACCGTCTGTAATAACTACTTTCTCTTTCTTAACAGATGAATAAGCTGTTACTATAACATTATACAATGGTTTCTTGGTAGTAGCATGAATAACACCACCGGCTACATCATTCTTTTTACAGGAGCATTTTGTGTCTGGATTGTTCTTTGTATTTGCCTTTGCAATGAAAGACATTGAGATGAATACGATACTTAAAAGCAGCAATTTATATTTCATTGGTTATCATTGAATGGTGATCAGATCCCCAATACTTTGTTGTCTTTAAAGTTAGCAAATTTCAATGGATTTTTAAATCCTTCATTAAATTCAGCCCATATTTTTTCTACTATCTTTCCAGCAGGTATAATTTCGTTTACCAGAGAGGAAACCTGCCCTATTTCCAGTTCTCCTTCCTGCAGATCACCTTCGTACATTCCCTTTTTTGCTCTCGACCTTCCTAATAATTGCATTAATTCCTCCTCACTGGCACCTCTGCTTTCCGCTTCGGCTATCTGTTTAAAGAAATTGTTTTTTAAAAGCCTTACTGGAGTTAGTTTTTTAAGGGACAAGACCGTGTCTCCTTCCGCTGCATCAATTACCATTTTTTTAAAGCTCGAATGGGAAGAAGCTTCTTCACTGGCAACAAATCGGGTACCCATTTGAACACCCTCTGCCCCTAAGATCATGGCTGCCAGCATCTGTCGTCCGGTAGCTATTCCGCCAGCAGCCATAACTGGAATGGAAACTGCATTTGCAACTGCTGGTATCAATACCATGGTAGTCGTCTCCTCACGGCCATTATGTCCCCCGGCTTCAAATCCTTCTGCTACAACAGCATCACATCCAGCTTCCTCAGCTTTCTTGGCAAAACGGCTGCTACTCACTACATGTACTACCTTAATACCATTAGCTTTTAATATTTGCGTCCACGCTCTAGGATTACCTGCAGATGTAAAAACAATCTTTATTCCTTCATCTATCACTACCTGAATATGTTTATCTATTTCCGGATATAAAAGAGGAATATTAACGCCAAAAGGCTTTGAAGTTGCAACTTTGCATTTACGAATATGTTCTCTTAGTGTTTCAGGGTACATGCTTCCGGCACCTATTAATCCTAATCCTCCAGCCTCGCTTACTGCGCTAGCCAGTTTCCATCCGCTCGCCCATACCATTCCAGCCTGAATTATGGGATATTGAATAGTAAATAATTGAGTTATTCTGTTTGAAAACATAATCTTAATTAGTAGATCAGCTAATTGCCCAATAGCTAATTAGCCTAGGTCAATATCAGTATTATCGCCGATGTTAAGAGTGCGGGTTTCGCCACGAATACTGGTATCGCTTCCAATTAGTGAAAAATCCAGTACTATATCAAATAAGTTGGAATAAGAACCTATAATTGAATTCTTGATAATAGAAGAATCTATTTGCGTATCCTCCCCTATAGTTACATTGGGACCAACGATCGAGTTCTTTATCGAACAATCCTTACCAATGCTTACAGGCTGAATGAATACCGTATTTTCATATTCCGGAGACATTTCAGCCCTTGCTCCAAACTTTTTAAGTAGCGTAGCATTAGATTCCAGAAGTGAATCCCTGTTTCCACAATCAAACCAGCTATCTACTTTGAAAGCTTTGCATTTGGCTCCTGTTTTTATCATACAATCCAAAGCATCTGTTATGCTATACTCTCCATGTGTTCTTATGCCCTGCTTAATGTTCACTTCAAGGCATTCAAATAAAGATTCAGATTCCTTGATCTTATATATGCCTACCAGGGCCATGTTAGATTTAGGGATCTGAGGTTTTTCTACTACATGGGTAATTATATTGTCGCCATCAATCTCCGCCACCCCAAAATTTCTTGGATCATCCACTTTTTTAACTCCTAGCATGGAAGTAGGACTTTCAAGTACTTCCTGTACATTATAATCACAAATAGTATCACCCAGCGTAATTATAATTTCATCCTTGTCTACAATATTCCTTGTAAGTCGTACAGCATGACCAATCCCCTGCCTGTCATTCTGATATACAAAATGAGCCGTAATGCCAGGATAACTACTTTTTACATAATCCTGTATTTTTTCTCCCAGGTATCCTACAATAAAAATAAATTCATTGACCCCTGCATCTTTTAACTGGTCAACAATAATGCTTAAAACTGTTTTACCTGCAAGTGGTATTAATGCTTTTGGCTGAGTGTATGTGTGAGGTCTAAGTTTAGTTCCGGCACCTGCTACTGGAATAATTGCTTTCATTTAGAGTTATAACTTTCAAGATCACATGAAGGCTTTACATGTGGATCAGATTAAAATTAATTCAAACACTAATCTAATGTTCTTACTCCTTTCTATATTCACCAATCGTCCTGGAATAAAAGCTGACGAAAATACTAATTTTTAATCCATTCAAACAAGATGGATTTGCTATGTGGTACACACTTATTTTTGCACCTGTTAAACTATTCAGGCAATTGCCAGGGCCCCTTACCTGCATTGTGCTACAATTAAAGAATATAAATATTAATAATGCAAAGAGATAACCAGATTTTTGATATCATAAGAAAAGAGCTCGAAAGGCAGCGTAATGGAATAGAATTGATAGCTTCTGAAAATTTTACGTCCTTACAGGTAATGCAGGCGATGGGTAATGTTATGACTAACAAGTATGCTGAAGGTTATCCCGGAAGAAGATACTATGGAGGTTGCGAATTTGTTGACGAATCAGAACAGATTGCCATAGACCGCATTAAAAAAGCTTTCAATTGTGAATATGCCAATGTTCAGCCACACAGCGGGGCCCAGGCAAATGCTTCAGTCTTATTGGCTGTACTAAAACCTGGCGATAAGATATTAGGGCTTGACCTTAGCATGGGCGGACACTTAACCCATGGTTCTCCTGTTAACTTCAGCGGTAAATTATACCATGCTCTTTTTTATGGTGTTCATAAAGAAACTGGCCTGGTAAATTATGATCATATGGAAGAAACCGCAAGAAAGGAAAAGCCGAAATTGATCATTTGCGGAGCTTCTGCGTATAGCAGGGATTGGGATTATGCACGTATCCGGAAAATAGCAGATGAAGTAGGTGCATTTGTAATGGCTGATATTGCTCATCCTGCAGGTTTAATTGCTAAAGGATTACTGGCTTCTCCATTTGACCATTGCCATTTTGTAACTTCTACCACTCATAAAACATTGCGCGGACCAAGAGGAGGAATTATTTTAATGGGTAAGGATTTTGAAAATCCTTTCGGAGTTAAGGACCCAAAAGGTAATGTCCGCATGATGAGCCACCTGATGGATATGGCTGTTTTCCCCGGCATTCAGGGCGGACCATTAGAACACGTTATTGCATCAAAAGCTATCGCTTTTGGAGAATTGCTTAGTGATGAATTTACACAATACGCCAGGCAGATGCAAAAAAATGCACAGGCTATGGCAAAAGCATTAGTATCAAAAAATTATGATATTATAAGTGGAGGAACAGATAACCACTTAATGCTTATAGATCTTCGCAACAAGAACATTACTGGTAAAAAGGCTCAGGAAACACTGGATAAAGCACATATAACATTAAATAAGAATGCAGTTCCTTTTGATGATAAAAGTCCTTTCGTAACTTCCGGTATTCGTGTAGGTGTACCGGCTATTACTACAAGAGGAATGAAAGAGGATCATATGCAAACAGTGGTTGATCTTATTGATAAAGTACTGATGAATATAGATAATGAAAAGGTAGTAACAGAAGTATCGCAGCAGGTTCACCAATTCATGAAACAATTTCCATTATACCCTGAATTGGGTTAAACTAAAACTATGCTCCAACGTTTACAAAGTATTTGGTTGCTACTCGCTGCTACCTTTACAGCCATCACTTTCAGGTTCCCATTTTATAGCGGTGATAAAATAATAGATGTCACTGCAAATACATCAGGACATGTAGATCTGCTGGCTACTACTACCATTTGGATAACTGTTCTAACAGTCTTAACTGGTCTTCTGGCCTTTATAGATATTTTTTTATTCGATAATCGTCGGCTTCAATTAAGGCTTTGCTATCTCGGTATATTTATTACTATAGTATTACTTGTAATATACTTCTTTGAAATCAGCAAATTTGTTCCTGGAAAAGGAACCTTTGCACTGTCCTGCATCTTTTATTTTGCTATTCTTGCTTTCTATATTCTTGCCGCCCGCGGTATATGGAAAGATGAGAAGCTGATCAAGAGCATGGACCGGCTTAGATAATTGCAAATCGACTAATCACGACAAATACTTCCCTGTCCTCGACTCATTTATTTTTTTCAATCCTTCTGGCTTGCCTTCATATACAAGGTATCCACCATCTATTCCTGCTTCGGGACCCAGATCAATGATCCAGTCAGCACTTTTTAATACATCTGTATTGTGCTCTATTACAATAATGGAATGCCCCTGGTCAATTAATGCATTAAAGGAACCAAGCAGCTTTTTTATATCGTGAAAATGTAATCCCGTAGTAGGCTCATCGAAAATAAATAATACATGACCCGCGCTTTTCCCT
>JBJMLT010000206.1:0-3045 GCA_045805165.1 Flavisolibacter sp. | reverse complement strand
GTACGTTCGACCCGGTTACATTTGGCCACATCGATATAATTGAACGTTCCCTCCATTTGTTCGATAAGCTGTATATAGGCATTGGTATCAATTCAAATAAAGAGCCTATGTTTTCACCAGAGCAAAGAATGGATTGGCTGAATGAGATATTTAAAGATCAACCCAAAATACAGGCAGTAATTTATGAAGGTCTCACAGTAGATTGTTGCAAGCGCATAAAGGCTACTTTTATTTTGAGAGGCATCCGTTATGTTAATGACTTTGAATACGAAAAGGCTATTGCTGACATGAACCGCAGCCTGGACCATAATATTGAAACGGTATTCCTTACCTGCCTTCCAAAATATACTTCAGTGGCTTCAACCCTGGTAAGGGATGTAATAAGATATGGAGGAGATATTTCTCAGTTCGTTCCGGATTTAGTTTCTGAAACAATAAAGCGAAACGCAAAAGAGCGTCTTAAGGTCAGATAGTATTTACTTTATGTAATGCATCAATACCTTCTTTAAGAACATCTACTATAGAAGCATGAGCATTATCCAAATAGGGATTCAATTTATTAAAAGGTACCCATTCGCATTTTTCAATATCTTCTACAACCTGCGGAATTAAAACCTGGTTTTTATGAGTAGATAATAAGTACCAATGTGTCTCTTTCAAAATATGTTTGCTCCGTTCCCGATAGGTATGATATGTAATATTTAAATGCCCCTGGCTTTTTACATCCTCAAGTCCTGTTTCTTCATGTATCTCCCGTAAGGCACATTGCTCAAGGTTTTCCCCTTCATCTGCCTTTCCTTTAGGGAGATCCCATTTTCCTTTTCTATAGATCAATAGAACATTATTTTCACTATGAACAAACCCGCCAGCAGCCATTACTAAAGTCAATTCTTTTTTAAATGCCTTCATAAGTTTATTTACATCATTAAAAAGGAAAACCCCTGCATATATTTGAGACTGTTCCATTTCATAGATCATCGTCTTGACTGTATGGGTATTTAATTCATCTATGAACATGGTTTCACTGCTATGAGTATATTCTTCTATTTCTTTGGTGATGGTATCTGTAAGGAATAGGGGCTTATTATTGAAATATATTTTGAAATGCATAATGAAATCATTCTTTGTATTGCAATGTACTATCATCTCCAATCAATTTGAATACCCGATTCCAATACCTTCGCAAAATGACAGATGAATTAATTACAGCGGAAAAGCTTTTACAGGCAGACGCCATACGGCTTAATCCCAGGAACCCGTTTACATGGGCAAGTGGATGGAAAAGTCCTATTTATTGCGATAACAGGCGAATTCTTTCCCAGCCATATATAAGGGAATTCATTAAAAGTGAATTATGCAATGTGGTGTTTGAGAAATTTCCTGAAGCAGAACTAATTGCCGGAGTAGCTACTGCAGGTATTGCCTGGGGAGCTATGGTGGCCGATCAGCTAAAACTTCCATTTATTTATGTTCGTCCAAAGCCAAAGGAACACGGTCTGGGTAATCAGATTGAAGGTCAATTTTCTGAAGGGCAAAAAGTGGTGGTTATTGAAGATCTTATTTCTACAGGTAAAAGCAGCCTACAAGTTGTAGATGCTTTAAAGGAAAATAAGGTAATTGTTTTAGGGATGGTATCAATATTCAATTATCAGTTCGATATAGCCAAAAAAGCCTTTGAAATGGCTCAAATACCTCATTATTCACTAACTAACTATCCAAGTCTGCTAAATTTAGCCGGTAAAAAGGGACTTATACGGACTGAGGAGGAGGAAATATTGTTAAAATGGCGAGCGGACCCTGCTAACTGGAAGGGACTTTATTAAATTCGTTAGAAATTACTACTTCATGAAAAAACTGCTTTGCTTCCTTATAATCGGTTTTGTTACAGTTACTTCTGTTTCTGCCCAAACGAAAGCTGTTCAAACAGTGAAATTTACTACCCCAACAGTTCAATGTGATATGTGTAAGAACACAATAGAAACTTTTATGAAGCGCATTGATGGCGTATTATTGGTAAATGTTAATGTGAGGCATAAAGAGACTACCATAAAATACCTGACTGACCGTACAAACGAGGAATATCTAAAAACGGCAATCGTTAATGCAGGTTATGATGCAAATGAACTAAAGGCCAATCCGGAAGCTTATAAAGCGTTACCTAAATGTTGTAAAAAGCCCGAAGATGGTGGAGGAATGCCAAAGCACTAATTATTAAAATGGAATAATATAACCCCCTTATTGGGGCTTTTTATTTGAGCTGAATATTAAGATCTTCCAGTTTATGTGTCCCTGAATAATCAATGGGCTTAGAAATATACACTCCTGCTTTTCCGACTTTTACAGTACCATCTGCTCTAAAAAAATAGGTTCTATCGCCTGCATTTTGAAGATTCAACCGCAAAGCATTTTGATATGAAACAGATCCGGTTAACGGTATTGAAAAGTCACTTTCCTTATTAACACTTACAGGTTCGTCTTCCGTAAATTTTCCAATTAACACTGAATCAATATAAATATTTGCTTCTGCCTCTTTGACAGAAACTCCAAAATTATTGGGATTGTAATAAGTAACATTAAACCCTAATTGAATTTGCTGTAGTCCAGCACTTTTAATCCTGAAATGATCAATACTTCTAAATTCAGGATCCTTTATCTGCTTACATCCTTCCATAAATATTCCAATCAGGAGGGTAGGGAATAAGTACATCCATTTCATACTTTCTGTTTAATGCAAATATCATGCTTTGAAGATTTCTAATGTAACAGTATGAAATATTTGTTTTAATTATTATCTAAAAATGTTAGTAAATAAGCGAAAGATTAGATTTGAAATGTTTACTAATTATATTAGTCAAACAACACTTAATAAATTATTTAAAATCAATTATATACAATGCTTACATATAATTTTAATATAAACATATTGATTGTTATGGTTTAATAGTTTACATTTATTTCATTAACTTTTTAATATTAACATTTATACGAATTAATATACTGATAATGATTAAGTTACATTGCATAAATTAATCAATACTTCAATTC